>CAXBRI010000055.1:0-7451 GCA_963978125.1 uncultured bacterium
ACGTGACTGGAGTTCAGACGTGTGCTCTTCCGATCTCAAGGGTCTCGGTGGCGAGATTCAAGGCGTCCTGCACGCCAGCACCCCCGAGGAACGCGAGCGGGCCGAAGCCCTGGGTTACGACTTCTCGCGGGTGCTCACCACGGACGACCTCGTCCAGGGTGACAACTGCTACTTCTCGGCGACGGCCATTACCGATGGCGACTTCCTGCGCGGAGTGCGCTTCACCGAGTTTGGCGCCACGACCCAGTCCATGGTCGTGCGCTCACGCTCGGGCACGGTGCGCACCGTGGAGACCTTCCACCGGCACAACAAGCTGCAGGAGTTCTCCACCGCAGGCTTCTAAGCCCGTTGTGAACGATTTGTCGTATGGCGAGACGGGTTAATTTCCCGCCCTTTAGGGCCTGATTCTCCCGTGACGGTGCCGGCGTCAGTGGCGAAGCAACGCCTTCAGGCGTAAGGTCCGCCTCAGCGGGGTACCCGCCCCGCAGAAAGGCGGTCACGATGAAAGTCCGTGATCTTCTCGCCCACAAGGGTGCCGACGTGGCCAGCATCTCGCAGGAGCGCTCGGCCGCCGACGCCATGCAACTACTTCGGGAGCGAGGAATCGGCGCGCTGGTGGTCACCGGTGCGGGTCGTCCGCTGGTGGGCATCGTGTCCGAACGTGACTTCGTCCGGGCCATGGCCACGCAGGGAGTCGCCATGCTCACGATGTCCGTCGGCGACTTGATGTCGTCCGATGTGGTCACTTGTTCGAGTGACGAATCGGTCACCCATCTGATGACGCTCATGACCGAGGAGAGAATCCGCCACGTTCCCGTGGTGGACGACGGTCAATTGCGAGGCATCATCTCCATCGGGGACGTCGTCAAGATGAGACTGAGCGAACTCGAGAGCGACAAGCAGAGCCTGCTCGACTACGTGTCGAGCTGGTAGTTACTTCGCGGCGCGCAGTCGCAGTTCGGCGCGGGCCACTCCGGCGCGGGCCGACTCCACGTCGACGTCATCGCCTTCGCCACGCTGGGCATTGGCGAGCACGGACTCGTAACGCTCCTTGGCGGCCTGGGCGCGGACCGTGTCGATCTCCGTCGCGGCCTCGGCCACACCGGCGAGCACGGTCGCGCGGGTCACACCCTCGCCGGCCGAACCCACTTCGAAGTAACCACCGTGGACGCAGAAGGACAGTTCGCCCTCGGCCGTCTGCACGCGGACCACGCCGGGCACGATGTCACCGACGGTGGCCGTGTGCTGGGGCATGACCGTGAAGTCGCCGTCGGACGAACGCGCGACCAGCGCCTGGGCCTCACCGGCCCAGAGCGCCGACTCGGGCGTGACAATCTCGACGCGCAGCGTGGCCATTACGACTTCGCCAACTCCGCGGCCTTGCGCTCCACGTCGGCCGCACCGCCGATGTTGAAGAAGGCCTGCTCGGGGTACTGGTCGAGGTCACCCTTGACCAGCAGCTCGAAGGACTCCACCGTCTCGCTCACCGGCACGTTGATGCCGTCAACACCGGTGAACATCTTCGAGACGAACATCGGCTGGGACAAGAAGCGCTGGATCTTGCGGGCGCGGGCCACGGTGACGCGGTCCTCTTCGGACAGTTCGTCGAGACCGAGGATCGCGATGATGTCCTGCAGTTCCTTGTAACGCTGGAGGATCTGCTGCACGGCGCGGGCCACGGCGTAGTGACGGTCACCCACGATTTCGGGCGCCAGGATGTTCGAGCTCGAGGTCAGCGGGTCCACGGCCGGGTAGATACCCAGCGCGGCGATCTGACGGCTCAACTCAGTCGTGGCGTCGAGGTGGGTGAAGGTCGTGAAGGGCGCTGGGTCGGTGTAGTCGTCCGCGGGCACGTACACGGCCTGCAGCGAGGTGATCGAACGGCCACGAGTTGAGGTGATGCGCTCCTGGAGTTCACCCATCTCGTCGGCCAGGGTGGGCTGGTAACCCACGGCCGAGGGCATGCGGCCCAGCAGGGTCGACACCTCGGAACCGGCCTGCACGAAGCGGAAGATGTTGTCGACGAACAACAACACGTCCTGGTTCTTCACGTCACGGAAGTACTCGGCCATGGTCAAAGCAGCCAGGGCGACGCGCAGGCGGACCCCCGGCGGTTCGTCCATCTGGCCGTAGACCAGCGCCGTCTTCTCGATAACGCCCGACTCGCGCATTTCGAGCAGCAGGTCGGTGCCCTCGCGAGTGCGCTCACCCACTCCGGCGAAGACCGACACACCCTCGTGCTGTTCGGCCACGCGACGGATCATCTCCATGATGAGCACGGTCTTACCCACACCGGCACCACCGAAGAGGCCGATCTTGCCGCCCTGCACGTAGGGGGCGAGCAGGTCGATGACCTTGATGCCGGTCTCGAACATCTGGGCGCGCGGCTCGAGCTGGTCGAACGACGGCGGGTTGCGGTGAATCTCCCAGCGGTCCTCCACG
This sequence comes from uncultured bacterium, assembly GCA_963978125.1. Lineage (GTDB taxonomy): Bacteria > Actinomycetota > Acidimicrobiia > Acidimicrobiales > RAAP-2 > RAAP-2. The sequence goes on from CAXBRI010000055.1 coordinate 2,443, forward strand.
GGACCGATGTCGGCCGTGTCGAGTGACTGGCCGGTCACGTTGAACACGTGGCCGAGCACGGCGTCGCCGACGGGGACGGTGATGCCCCGGCCCGTCTGGCGCACCACGGCGCCGCGTACGAGGCCGTCGGTGGGCTTCATGCACACGCAGCGCACGCGGCCCTCGCCGATCTGCTGGGCGACTTCACCGATGACGGTGATGGTCTCGCCGTCGATGACGATGTCCATCTCGACGGCGTGGTTGATCTCCGGCAGCGAGTGTGGCGGGAACTCGACGTCCACCACCGGCCCGGCGATGGCCACGACGCGGCCGGTCTCCAGGTTGGTCTTGTCGGGGGCCATGGTCATTGGTCTCTCACTTTCCCGAGCGGAGCGCTTCGGCGCCGCCCACGATTTCCATGATTTCGGTGGTGATCGATTCCTGGCGCGCCTGGTTCATCACGCGCGTCAGGGCTCGACCGAGTTCGTCCGCGTTGTCGGTCGCCGCGGCCATCGCGCGCTGCTGACTGACGTGGAACGAGGCGGCTCCCTCAAGGAGAGCCGTAAAGATTTCGCTTTCGAGGGCCCGCGGCGCGAGGCTGCCCAGCAGGCGCTCGACGTCGGGCTCGAATTCGGTGTAGCCCTTCAGGCCGGTCGGGGCCTCAGCCGGGGCCTCGGGCACGCTCAGCGGGAGGAGCTGGTCGACCTCGACCAACTGGGTGGCGGCCGACTTGAACTTCGTGGACACCAGCAGGACCTGCTGCGCGTCTCCGGCGACGAAGGGCGCGGCGGCCTGGGCCGCCACTTCGCGGGCGTCGGCGAAGGTCGGGCGGTCAGCGAAGCCCTGGAAGTTGGTCTCGACGTCGATGCCACGGAAGCGGTAGTACGAGCCGGCCTTCTTGCCCACGCACATCAGGCGCACGGTGGTGCCGGCGCCCTGGAGTTCGCGGATCAGACGCTCACCGGCGCGCAGCGCCGAGGAGTTGTAGGCGCCCGACAGTCCGCGGTCACCGGTGATCACGATGACGACGGCCGTCTCGACCTTCTCGGGCGTGGCGAGGAGCTTGGCCGCACCGGCCGGGTCGCCCAGGGCGGCCTCGACGATGATGCGACGCATGCCTTCGCGGTATCCCTTGTTGGCGGCGATACGCGCTTGACTACGAGGAATCTGAGAGGCGGCGATGAGCTCCATGGCCTTGGTGATTTTGCGCGTGGCCTGCACCGACTTGATCCGTCGACGCAGTACTCGTTCCTGACCGCCAGCCATTGCTCCTCCTTCCGCCTACTCGATGCTTCTCGGGTTACTTGCTCGTCGCGAAGCCGTTGACGAACTGCGTCAGGGCGGCGTCGATCTTGTCGGTGTCGGGCAACGCACCGGTGGTGCGGATCTGCTCGAGCAGGTCGGCGTGCTTTGTGCGCAGCGTCGTTAGCAACTCGGCTTCGAAGCGGCGTACGTCGGCAACGGGAATCGTGTCGAGCCAGCCACGGGTTCCGGCGTAGATCACGAGGACCTGCTCTTCGACAGGCATCGGGCTGTTGAGGCCCTGCTTCAGAAGTTCGGTCAGGCGGTACCCACGGTCGAGCTGGGCCTGGGATGACTTGTCGAGTTCCGAGCCGAAGGTGGCGAAGGACTCGAGGTCGCGGAACTGGGCCAGGTCGATCTTCAAGGTTCCCGAGACCGACTTCATGGCCTTGATCTGGGCGGCACCACCCACGCGGCTCACCGAGTTACCCACGTTGATGGCGGGACGCACACCCGAGTAGAAGAGGTCCGACTCGAGGAAGACCTGACCGTCGGTGATCGAAATCACGTTGGTCGGGATGTAAGCCGAGATGTCACCGGCCTTGGTCTCGATGATGGGCAGCGCGGTCAGCGAACCGCCGCCCTTGTCCTCGCTCAACTTGGCCGCACGCTCGAGCAGACGGCTGTGGAGGTAGAAGACGTCGCCGGGGTACGCCTCGCGGCCCGGCGGGCGACGCAGCAGGAGCGAAATCTGACGGTAGGACTCGGCCTGCTTGGACAGGTCGTCGTAGACGACGAGCGCGTGCTGGCCGTTGTCCATCCACTCCTGGCCGATGGCGCAACCCGAGTAGGGGGCGAGGAACTTGAAGGGCGCGGGGTCACCGGCCGAGGCCACAACGACGACCGTGTAGGCCATGGCGCCGCGGTCCTCGAGGGTCTTCACGGTCTGGGCGACCGACGAGTTCTTCTGGCCGATGGCGACGTAGATGCACTTCACGCCCTGGCCGGCCTGGTTCAGAATTGTGTCGATGGCCACGGTGGTCTTACCGGTCTTGCGGTCACCGATGATGAGCTCGCGCTGACCACGGCCGATCGGGGTCATTGCGTCGATGGCCTTAATACCGGTCTGCAGCGGTTCACCCACGGGCTGGCGACCGGTGATACCGGGAGCCTGGATTTCGACGCGGCGCTCCTTGGCGTTGACGAGCGGGCCCTTGCCGTCGATCGGCTCACCGAGGGCGTTCACCACGCGACCCAGCAGCGCGTCACCGACGGGGATCGAGAGAATGCGACCGGTCGAGCGCACGACCTGCTCTTCTTCGAGGCCGTCGACCGAACCGAGCACCACGGCACCGATGGTCTCCTCGTCGAGGTTCATTGCGAGTCCCATGGTGCCGTCCTCGAACTCGAGGAGCTCGTTGACCTTGGCCGAGGGCAGACCCGAGACGCGGGCGATGCCGTCACCGACCTCGACGACGCGGCCGACCTGCTCGGCGGCCACGGCGGGGTTGAACTCGGCGACGTGCTTACGCAGCGCTTCAGTGATTTCGGAGGCGCTGATGGTGAGCTCTGACATCGGTATTTCCTTTACTTAGTCGTTGAGGGTGAGAAGGGAGTCGGCGACGCGGCCCGAGGCCACGACGTCGCGCAGAACGGACAGACGACCGCGCATCGACGCGTCGAGACGCAGGTCGCCCACTTCGACGAGCACGCCACCCAGGAGGCTCTCGTCAGCGACGGTCTGCAGTTCGACCTCGGTGCCGGTCAGGGTCACCAGGCTGGACCGCAGGGCCGACTGGTCGGCCTCATCCAGGGGACGAGCGGTGCGCACGCGCGCCACCCGCCAGTTACGGGCCTGGGCGACGTAGTCCACCAGTGAGTCCAGCGTGCCCACCACGTCGCGGGGACGGCCACCGATCACGGTGAAGCGAATGAGTTCCAACGATGCGGCCGACACCTTGCCGGCCACGAGCGCGTCCACGACACCGAGACGCGACACCAGTGCGGCGTCACGGTCGAGCAGCACTCGACGCAGTTCGGGGTGCGCCTCGACGGTGCGTGCGAAGCGGAAGATTTCGTCTTCGATGTTGCCGAACTCGGACACGGCCAAACCGGCCAACACCGCGTCGGCGTAACCGGCCACGCGACGGCGGGCCTCGAGCAGGCTCAGCGGAGCGAACTCGGTGCGACCCGACTCGTGGCGAACCTGAGCCTGGTAGGCGAGGTCGCCGAGGGCACCGGGCACGTCCTGAGCCGGCGCATGCTGGGCGGCGTAGGCGGCGAGTGTGACGGACGGTGCACCAACCTTGCCGGTCAGCAGTTCACGCACGATGGCCGCACGGGGTCCACCCGCGAGCGACGTGTCGGTGAGAACCCCACGGAGGCGAGCGTCACCGAGCACGGTCAACTCGAGGGCCGACAGGTCGGCCGCGGTCGCAGCCAGAGTGGCGGCGTCCAATGAGTTGAGCGTGGCGGCAGCGAAGCCTTCGAGGGCGGGCAGCATGATTAGCGGTTCGTCCCCCGCCCGGCCTCGGCGTTCAAGGCCGCGACGGCCTCTCGCACCAGGTCCTGGTGGGCGCTCTGGTCGACCTCACGGCCGACAATCTTGTTGACGAGGTCGAAGACCACTTCACCGATGCGCGCCGAGGCGTCGTCGATGGCCCGCTGACGGGCCGTGGCGACTTCCGCCGCGGCGTTGGCCACGATGCGGTCGTACTCGGCCTGAGCCCGTCCGCCCGCTTCGGCCTTGAGCTGGTCCGAGGTCACCTGCGCGGCGGCCACGATGGTGCGGGCCTGTTCGCGGGCGTCGTTGAGGACCTGGGCCTTGGCGTCGTCGGCCGCGGCCGCCTCAGCGCGCGCCTTATCGGCGGCCTCGAGGGCGGTGCGGATCTTCTCCTGGCGGGCCTCCATGGCCGCGTTGAGCGGCGGCAGGATGTACTTGGTCACCAAGAACAAGATGACGAGCACGACGGCGAGTTCGACCACGAACGTGCCATTCGGAATCAAGAAGACCGATGTCGCGAGCATCTATTGACCTTTCGTTGGGTTGCGCCGGGGTCGTCACCGACCCCGGTCGCGGGACTTACTGCGCCTTGAAGACGTAGACGAAGACCACCATGAACAGCAGGTTGATGAAGTACATGGCCTCCACCAGACCCACCGTCAGGAAGAAGTACTGACGGGCCTTGTTCTCAATCTCGGGCTGACGAGCGATCGCCGCGATGGTCTGGCTACCGGCCAGACCGTCACCGACCGCGGCACCGATGGCGCCGCCGCCGAGGGCGAGACCGCCACCGATCAGCGCACCCGCGATACGAACGGCTGAGCCGATGTCCGATGCATTTGCCATTTTTCTTTCCTCCTGGGTTGGTTAGTGAGAGGCCTCGGCTCCGGCGTGGTCGTGGTCCCGATGACCGCAGCGATCGGCGTCGGGCAATCGGTCTCGACGACCATGGTGTCGAGATAGACGTGCGCCGGCGTCGAGGCGTTGAAGCACACATTGAAGATGATCGAATCGCCCGGCTTCAGATTGTACGGCAGCGGCGGCACCGTGCTCGTCAGACGCACACCCTGACCACCCTGCAGCCAGTACAGCCCCGTCACATTGAACGAGAGCTCACCCGGCTTGCCGAGATTCTTGAAGGTGAAGTGCGTGCACGTATCAATGCCGATCTGCGAATTATAGAACGCAGCGCTGTCCGGCAGGAAGCTTAGATGGGGTGCCTTGTAATGGACATGCACGAGCGTGTCATTGCCAGCTACATTCAGCACCCAGAACCAGCCGTCGG
>CAXBRI010000056.1:0-7389 GCA_963978125.1 uncultured bacterium
ACCTGGGTGGCCTACAACTCGATGTGCACCCACGCGGGATGCCCCGTGGGGTACCAGTCGCACTCCCGGGTCATGGTCTGCCCGTGTCATGGTTCGCAGTTTCTGGTTTCCACGGGGGCCCCGGTGGTCGGTCCAGCCGCCACGCCGCTCGCACCTCTCACGGTCGTCGAAGAGGCCGACGGTAACCTCTACCTTCGGTGAATGGTGACGCCCGCCGGGTTCTGATTGTCGAAGACGACGAGTCCTTGGCGCTGGCACTACGGGAGCTTCTTCATGACGACGGCTTTGAAGTCGAGTCGCGCCACGACGGAGAGTCCGGTCTCCGCGCCGGACTCGAGCAGGCTTTCGACCTCATCATTTTGGATTTGATGCTTCCGCGTCGAAGTGGATTCAGCGTATGCGAGGAACTTCGTCGCGCCGGGGTTCGTACGCCGCTCATGATTCTCACCGCGAAAGACGGAGAGCTCGACGAGGTGGAGTGTCTCGACATCGGGGCCGACGCCTTCTTGCGGAAACCATTTGAACGGGCCGTTCTGCTCGCCCATCTCCACGCGTTGCTGCGCCGTCACGAGCAGGATTCGTCACGGGGCCTGGTGCACGGAATCGTGGAAGTTGACCCCGTTCGCTCCCGGGTGACGGTGGACGGCCAGGCGGTTCCGCTCACCCCGCGTGAGATGCGCGTTCTCGAATGTCTCGTCATCGCCGAAGGCGAGCCGTGTACCAAGGCCGAACTGCTGGACGAAGTCTGGGGATCCGACTTCGAGGGGGACCCCAACATTGTCGAGGTGTACGTCGGCTACCTGCGACGCAAGTTCGCCGACGCGGCGAACGCGGCCGACCTGATTCGCACGGTTCGCGGGGTCGGCTACCAGTTGGCCGCGGAGCGGTAATGGTTCTCGCCCGGCTCTCCATTCGGGCGCGCCTCACCGCGACGTTCGCCGCCGTCTTGGCGGGCCTGTTTCTCACGCTCTCCGGATTGCTCGTCGTGGTCGTGCACGCCACCTTGACGAGTTCGGCACAGCAGCGAGTCGCCGCCGTTCTGGCTGACTCGACACTGCGCTTCGTCAAATCTTGGCCGGCGAGTGACGACCTCAACACCGCTCCCGACGTGGTAATCCAAGTGACCGATTGGCGAATCACCACCGTGTGGGCGGCGAGTGGGCCACTTCACAATGCGCCGATCCTGGTCACCATCCCCCAACGCACCGGTCGCATCGCGAACTGGGAAGTGGGTCTGCGTCACTCGGCACTCACGGAGCCATACGTCACCGGGCTCGGCGAACCCCTCGTGGACACGGTGATGACCAAGCGGGGCCGCGCACTGTTGTTCGGCTTCTATGCGGGCCCCTCGGTGTCGCACAGCGTGGGACAGATCGTGCTCGGACTGGTCATCTCCATACCGCTCCTTCTCGCCGTCTTGAGTTGGCTGATCTGGCTCGGCCTGGGGGCCACGTTGGCTCCGGTGGAATCGATTCGCCGACGCGTGGCGGCCATCGCGGCCAGCGACCTGTCCGAACGGGTCCCCGTCACGCCGGGCGACGACGAAATAGCCCGTCTGAGCCGGACGTTGAACGACATGCTCGCGCGACTCGACGTGTCCGCACGCGGTCAGCAGGAGTTCATTTCGAACGCGAGTCATGAGTTGCGCAGCCCCCTCACCACGCTGCTCATCACGGTGGACCAGGCCGCCAGTAATCCCGACCGAGCGAACTGGCCCACGGTCGCCGACACGGTGGCCCGTGAGGGCCGCCGACTCCAACACCTGATTGACGATTTGTTCTGGCTCGCGCGGGCCGATGAAGGAGGGCACCCTCTCACGTTGGTTGACGTGGACCTCGACGACATCTTGTTCGACGAGGCCCGACGCGTGCGTGAACTCTCCGATCTACACGTGGATGTGCGTGCCGTGCAGCCGGTGCGGGTGCGGGCCGATCTGGATATGGCGCAACGCCTCGTGCGAAACGTCGTGGACAATGCCGCACGCCACGCGGAGCGCCAACTCACGTTCTCAACATCGGTGAGTGGCGAGGCGGCAGTCGTTACGGTGGCCGATGACGGCCCCGGTGTCGACGCGTCCACGGCGGAGTCCCTCTTTGGTCGGTTCGTACGGGCCGACGAGTCACGAAGTCGCCGGGGTGGGGGCACCGGGCTGGGTCTCGCCATCGTGGCCGAAATCACCCGCCGCCACGGGGGGTCCGTGCGGTTCGTGTCGGTGGAGAGCGGAGCCACCGTCGAGATTCGTCTACCGATTGGCGGCCCCAGGCTCTAAGGTGCGGGCATGGATTCCATGACGCTCTCGCAGAACCTGTCCGACCCGATTCAGCTTCTCGGCATGAGTTACTACTTCGACCCGGGCACCGCGGCGCGCTCGGGCGACTTTGGTCTGAACGTCTTTGAGTACTACGGGTTGGGCCGCGGCGGTGTCCTCGGTGGCGCCGACGAGCAGGCCGTGTACGACGCCTTCCGCTTCTTCCACCGCAATGCCATCGCCTTCTTGTACACCTCGCCGAGCGCCAAGGCCGACCCCGTCGCCATCGCCGTCGAGCACGTGCAGAGCGCCTACGCCTTCGCCGATCGCACCTTCGGTGGGGTGGACCGCGCCGACCTCGCCCGTTTCGCGGAACTCTCGGCCAAGGTGATATCGGGTGTTCCCGAGGGTCTCTACCCCCTCGTTGACGGGTACCGCCGCCTCGGACCCGATGCCAACCCCGTCCACGCCGCCTACTACGCGACAATTCTTCTGCGCGAACTACGTGGTGGTGTCCACATCGCGTGCACCGACGAAGTCGGACTCGCCGCCGAAGCCGCCTGTTACCTGCAGAACGAGGGCATCTTCAAGATGCACGGTTACGGCGACGCCGACGTGCCGGCCGACCCCGAGTCGTACCGCCCCAAGAAGGAGGCGGCTGAAGTGCGCACCTCCGAGGTGATGGCCGGTTACTTCGACGTGCTCACCGACGCCGAACGCGACGACATTGCCCGCATCACGGCCACCATGAACGAGGCACTGGGTTCGCCGGTCGCCGTCAGCTAGAGGGCACCCTCGAGCTCGAGCAGGAACCGCTTCACTTCGAGGCCTCCGGCGTAGCCGCCGAGCCCGGTTGAGGCGACGACGCGGTGGCACGGCACGATGATTGGCCAGGGGTTGGCCCCGTTGGCCTGGCCCACCGCTCGCTGAGCTCCGGGGTGTCCCGACTGCACAGCCACGTCACCGTAAGTGCGCGTCTCGCCAAAGGGGATTGCGCGGAGTGCGGCCCACACATCACGCTGGAACTCCGTGCCGATGAGGGGATCAAGTGTCACGGTGAACGTCCGGCGATTCCCCGAGAAATATTCGGCGAGTTGACTGACGGCCGCTTCGGTCGCCCCACTGACGGAGCCGCGAATTGCCGCAGGGGCCGATTCGTGAGGAAGGTACACCCTCTGGAGTGAATTGGCGTCGCCAGCCACTGTCCACCAACCGGCATGCGAACGAACCCGTCGGATCATCGTGGGCGTGGGCAAGGGGCGAGCCATGGGTGATGTCTAGCGCACTACCGTCAGAGTCGTGCAAGAGCGTGTCGTCGATTCTGGGGAAGTACGTCTCGTGGTTCGTTCCGACGGCGACGGTCCGACGGTGCTATTCCTGCACGGCTGGCCCGATGATTCCCGTTTGTGGTCGAAGGTTGTCCCCACCGTGGTGGAAGCCGGCTACCGGGCCGTGGTGGTCGACCAACGTGGTTGCGGTGCATCGGATAAGCCGGCCACCACGGAGGCGTACGCCATGCGTCATCTGGTTGATGACGTGCGCGCCGTGATTGACGAGGTGGGTGGGCCTGTTCATCTCGTCGGCCACGACTGGGGATCGAACATCGCGTGGGTGGCCGCCACCCATCTCACGGGCCGCGTGACGAGCATTTCGGCATTGTCGGTCGGACACCCCACGGCCTTTCGATCGGCGGGCTTCGAGCAACAGTTGAAGAGCTGGTACACGTTGCTGTTCTTCCACGAGGGCGTGGGGGAGGCCTTCTTGCGCCGTGACGACTACTTCGCGATCCGTCGTTGGCTGGGTCACCCCGACGCCCAAGCGGTGATTGACCGGCTCGAGGTCTCGGGCCAGATGGAGGCCCAACTTCGTTGGTACCGGGCGAATATTCCGCCCTCGGCCTTCGTCGATCCACCACCCGTCCTGCCACCGGTTCCCGTCCCGGCCCTCGGGATCTGGTCCACCGGCGATGCGGCCCTGAGTGAGCGGCAAATGACCGAGTCGGGTCGGTACTGCGGGGCGGGCTTTGAGTATGTCCGGGTGGAAGGTGGTGGCCACTGGCTGCCCCTGGAACGGCCGGACGTGGTGGCGCAAGCCCTGCTTCAGTTTTGGAGCCAGTTCTAATCGGCCACTTCTCGCGGGGCTGGTAGAACAAAGTAATGAAAATTGCGCTCTATAAAGAGTCGCGGCCCGGAGAGACGAGGGTGGCTCTGACGCCCGACTCGGTGAAGTCGCTCGTGAAAGACGGCTGGACGGTTGAGGTCGAGCGTGGCGCGGGTGTCGCGGCGCACTTCGCTGACACTCAGTACGTTGACGCGGGTGCGACGGTCGTGGACCAGGCCGCGGGTGACGTCAACCTCCGTGTAAACCCACCAACACTGGACGAAGTCGCCCGGTTGCCCGAAGGCTCGTTCCACCTCTCCTTCCTCTCGCCGTTGTTGGCTCTGGATGTCGTGAAGGCGCTGGTGGCCAAGAAGATCACGGTGGCCTCCTTCGACCTCCTTCCCCGAATTTCTCGGGCGCAGTACATGGACGCCCTCTCGAGTCAGGCGACGGTGTCGGGTTACCGGGCCGCATTGGCCGGTGCGACTTCTTTCGACCGGTTCTTTCCTCTGCTGACCACGGCGGCGGGAACCATTCGACCGGCGAAGGTGTTGGTGATGGGTGTCGGAGTCGCAGGTTTGCAGGCGATTGCCACGGCCAAGCGACTCGGCGCCAAGGTCCGCGCGTACGACGTGCGCACGGCAGCCAAGGAAGAGGCCGAATCGGCCGGTGCGACCTTCGTGCAGTTGGGCGTGACCGCCGACGCTGCCGGGGGATACGCACGTGAATTGACCGAAGAGGAAAAGGCACAACAACAGGCCGCATTGCTCGATGAAGTGGCGGGCGCCGACGTGGTCATCACGACCGCGGCTGTTCCCGGTCGAAAGGCACCGATTCTCGTGACGCGTCAAATGGTTGAGGCGATGGCCGACGGATCAATCGTCGTGGACATGGCCGCCGACGGCGGCGGTAACTGCGAATTGACGGTGGCAGGCCAGACGATTGAGCACGGGGGAGTTCGCATTGTCGGATTGTCGAACCCGCCGGCCCAGATGGGAACCCACGCCAGCTTCATGTTCGCGAACAACGTGTTGAAATTGCTCGCTCTCTTCGGCAAAGGTGAACTCACCCCAGATTGGAATGACGAAATTGTCGTGGGGGTCACCATCACGAGTTCCGGTTCGGTCCACCACGGCCCCACCGCCGACGCACTTGGCGTGGCGGTCACCGCGGTGCCCGCCACGCCCAAGGAGATCAACTAATGGGGAACGTCCTGTTGCAGTACTCGACTGTGCTGATTCTCAGCATCTTCGTCGGAATCGAGATCATCGCCAAGGTGCCGAGCATTCTGCACACACCCTTGATGAGCGGTTCGAACGCTATTCACGGCGTGATCCTGGTCGGTTCGATGTTGGTACTCGGCAACGCGACTACCAACCTCGAGGAAATCCTCGGCTTTCTGGCGGTGATTCTCGCGACCCTGAACGTGGTTGGTGGTTTCGTCGTGACTGACCGCATGCTCGAGATGTTCAAGGCCAAGAAGCCGGCCCCGAAGAAGGAGGCGGGCGAGTGAGTCGCGGCACTTTGATCGATCTTCTGTACCTCTTCGCGGCGACGACGTTCCTACTCGCCCTGAAGGGTTTGGGTAGCCCGAAGCGGGCCCGACTCGGAAACGTCGTGGCCGCGGTCGGCATGACCGTGGCGGTGGTGGCCACCTTCTTTCAACACGTAGACGGACATCCGTTGCGTCACATCAACTTGATCCTCATCGGCATGGCCGTGGGCTTCTTGATTGCGGTGCCGGCGGCTCGTTTCGTGCAGATGACGGCCATGCCCCAGCTAGTCGCCATCTTTAACGGTGTCGGTGGTGGCGCGGCGGCTCTGGTGTCCATTACTGAATACGTCCGAATCCGCTCGTCGGCCCCAGCCACCTACGTGGCTCTTGAAGTCCTGCTCGGTGTGCTGATTGGAACCGTGTCGTTCACCGGATCGGCCGTGGCCTACCTGAAGTTGCAGGAATTGATGACCGGTCGGCCGGTGACATACCCCGGTCAGCAGGTGCTGAACGCCCTATTTGGCTTGGCGGCACTCGTTTTGGTCGTTGTCATCCTGGTGAATGGCTCCACGGCTCTTCTGTGGACTCTCCTTATTCTTAGTGGCGTTCTGGGGGTGGCCTTTGTCTTGCCCATCGGTGGCGCCGACGTTCCCGTCCTTATTTCCCTGCTCAACTCCTTTACGGGCTTGGCGGTGGCGGCTTCGGGGTTCACCATCGGCTCGAATCTGCTGATTGTGGCCGGCACCCTGGTGGGTGCGTCGGGCATCTTGCTCACTCGACTGATGAGTAAGGCCATGGGGCGAAGCCTCTCAAACATCCTCTTCTCGGCCTTCGGATCGGCGGCGAGCGCCGGCGGAAGCGGCTCGGCCGAAGAGCGTCCCGTTCGTTCGGCGTCTCCGGAGGACATCGCCGTGTTGCTCGGTTTCGCGTCGCGGGTCGTCATCATTCCGGGATACGGACTGGCCGTGGCCCAGGCTCAGCACGTCCTGCGCGAGTTGGCCGAGGAGCTCGAACACCGGGGCATTGAGGTCTTCTACGCCATCCACCCAGTGGCCGGTCGAATGCCTGGTCACATGAACGTACTTTTGGCTGAAGCCAACGTGCCGTACGAACAGCTCAAGGAGATGGACGAGGCGAACCTGGAACTCCAGACGGCCGACGTGGCCATCGTGGTGGGCGCCAACGACACCGTGAACCCGGCGGCGAAGGACGACCCCTCGTCACCGATCTACGGCATGCCGATCATCAACGCCGACCAGGCCGAGAACGTCGTGTTCATGAAGCGTTCGATGCGCCCGGGTTTCGCCGGAATCGAGAACGAACTCCTGTACAACCCAGCGACGACGTTGGTATTCGGTGACGCCAAGGACACCCTGACCAAATTGGTGGCAGCCGTTAAGGCGCAGTAGTCGGGGCGGTCAACTCGTCCAGCGCGGACACCACCGGGGCCGGAAGTTCGGTCGCCGCGGCGACCGAACAGATCGGAAGAGCACACGTCTGAACTCCAGTCACGTGGCCTTATCTCGTATGCCGTCTTCTGCTTGAA
>CAXBRI010000057.1:0-7038 GCA_963978125.1 uncultured bacterium
CCCGGGCCTCTTCGCCGCTGGCGAAGCGGCGGGCGGCATGCACGGCGCCAACCGTCTCGGTGGTAACTCGCTCTCGGACCTCATCGTCTTCGGTAAGCGCGCCGGCATGGGCGCCGCCGACTACATCGAGGGTGGATCGGTCACCGGTCCCTTCGACCAGGGCGAAGTCGAGGCCGCGATTCAGGAGGCTCTCGCCCCCTTCGAGCGCGAGTCGGGCGAGAACCCCTACGACATCCAGCGCGACCTCCAGGAGATGATGCAGGCCAACGTCGGCATCATCCGCACCCAGTCCGAGCTCGACGAGGCCCTCGTCGCTCTCGACGGGTTCAAGGAACGGGTCAAGAACATCGCCGTCAAGGGTGGCCGGGCCTACAACCCCGGCTGGAACCTGGCGACCGACCTGCCGGCCATGCTCACCGTGTCGACCTGTGTGGCGACTGGTGCTTCGCTGCGCAAGGAGTCGCGTGGTGGTCACACCCGCGAGGACTTCCCGAAGGCTGACGCCCACTACGGGTCGTTCAACCTGGCCCACTCCGGCACCTCCTGGGACACTCCTCTCACCACGGAGGAGTCGCCGCTGTTGCCCATTCCCGCTGATCTCAAAGCACTATTGGAGGACCACTAATGGCCGACATCACGATGCGTGTGTGGCGAGGCGACGCCAGTGGCGGCGACTTCGAGACCTACACGGTGACCCGCAACGAGGGCGAAGTCGTCCTGGACGTCATTCACCGGATCCAGGCCACCGATGCCCCGGACCTGGCCTGCCGTTGGAACTGTAAGGCCGGTAAGTGTGGTTCGTGCGCGGCCGAGGTGAATGGCAAGCCCCGCCTGATGTGCATGACCCGACTGGACACCCTTCCCGAGGGACCGGTAACCGTGACGCCGATGAAGGCCTTCCCCATCATCCGCGACCTTGTCACCGACGTGTCCTTCAACTACGTCCAGGCCGCCAAGGTGCCGGCGCTGTTGCCGCCGCCAATGCCCGAGGGCGGGTACCGCATGTACCAAGAGGACGTCGAGCGCGGCCAGGAGTTCCGCAAGTGCATTGAGTGCTTCATGTGCCAGGACGTCTGTCACGTCATCCGAGACCACGAGGAGAACAAGGCCCACTACTCGGGCCCGCGTTTCTTCATCCGGTACGCCGAGCTCGAGATGCACCCCCTCGACACCAATGACCGTCGCGACCTGGTGCGCGAGGAGATGGGCCTGGGGTACTGCAACATCACCAAGTGCTGCACCGAGGTCTGCCCCGAACACATCAAGATCACTGACAACGCGATCATCCCGCTCAAGGAGCGCGTCGTGGACGCCCACTACGACCCCCTGGCGTGGCTGGGACGCACCATTCGCCGCAAGTCCAAGCGCTCCAGCGCCGACGCCGCGGTGCAGCCCGCCCCGTAGTGGCCGAATTCGCCTCCGACGAGTGGTTCACCGAGGCGACATCTCGCCTCGCGTCGGCCCCTCGCGCGGAGGTCGAACCGGGTCGCACCCAGCGAGTCGTGCTGGAACTGACCGGTGGGCCCTCGAGTGCCGTGCACGCAATGACGCTCAGTGTGTCGGGTGAGGGATCCTCCCTCGAGGCCGGAGACCATCTGATGGCCGACGTTGTGCTGCGCCTGAACTGGGACGTCGCCCGGGCCATCTCGGAGGGAACTCTGGAGTCGGCCACAGCGATCCGTGACGGACGCCTCAAGGTCCGCGGTGACGTTGCCGTCCTGGTGAACCTGCTCCCCTGGTTCCAGGTCGCCATCGCGCCGGCGCCGTGAGCAATCTCCCCCTCTTCGAGAACGACTTGCACGAACCCGGGGTCATCCTCGCCTCGGCCCTACACAAGCCCCACGCCCGCGTGCCCCGGGCGGCCGTCCTGTGTTTCTTCAACGACCTCATCGCCGAGTTGGCCGCCCGCGGGGAACTCACCCCGGTGTACACGTTGCGCTCCGAAATTGGATCGAACGAGGTGTACCGGCTGGACCTCCCTGAGGGATCGGTGAGTGTGATTCACCCCGGAGTGGGAGCACCTTTGGCCGCGGGGTTTATGGAAGAAGCCATCGCCCTGGGCGTGCGCTCCTTCGTGGCCTGCGGAGGCGGCGGGGCGCTCACGGATTTGGCGCTTGGCCACATTCTCGTGGTCTCTTCGGCCGTGCGCGACGAAGGAACGAGCTTCCACTACGTCCCAGCCTCACGAATCATCGAGGCCGACCCGCGCGGAGTCAGGGTCCTGGAGGAAACTCTCGCTGAGGCCGACGTCCCCTATGACGTAGTGCGCACCTGGACCACCGACGCCATGATGCGCGAAACCCGGTCACGCGTGGAACGTCGCATCGCCGAGGGGTGCGTCTGCGTAGAGATGGAGGCGTCCGCTTTTATGGCCGTGGGCCAGTTCCATCAGGTTCGGGTCGCCCAATTCCTCTACGCCGGGGATTCTCTGGCCGGAGAGACCTGGGACGCTCGGCACTGGGAGAAGGCCGACGGGGCCCGCGAGAGCCTGTTCTGGCTCGCCGCCCGGGCGGCACTGCGACTCGACGCCGATTAGAGAGCGACGTTTCCTAACTGCTCGCGAATCGAGTCGGGCACGAAATTGTTCTCCTCGGTGGTCTCGGCCTCGACCAGCTCGACGAGTCGCTGGGCCACTTCAGCCGGATCACGCTGATCGGTTGTGACGAAGTCACCAATCATTTTGAACAGTGGGGTTTCCGAGGCATTGAGCGACGAGTCCCCGAACCACTCCCACATCGACTCGGCCATGCGGTCGTTGAAGCCGGTGTTGTAGGGACCGGGGTTGATCAGGGTGACGTCCACGCCCAGCGGGGCCATCTCGCCGCGCATCGCCTTACCCATGGCCTCGAGAGCGTGTTTGGTCATGGCGTAGGGGCCAAACGTCGGGGCCGCGAGCACGCCGGCAATGGACGACATGATGATGACCCGGCCACCGCCACGCTGCACCATCCCGGGCAGCACGGCCTGGGTCATCGCCAAGGTGCCGAAGACGTTGACTTCGAAGAGGTGGCGCACCCGGTCCATCGGCACGTCGGCGAGGGGGCCCGTCTGTCCGGCCCCGGCGTTGTTGATGAGAACGTCGACGTCCCAATCGCGCGCCTTCTCGACGTCGGACGTGGTCACGTCAATCACTTCCACCGTCGCCGTCGGGATGTCGGCTCGCAACGCCTCGGCCTGAGCCGCCGTTTCGGTGGTCGCGATGACGTGGTGTCCGCGAGCCACCAAGGCTTGTGTTGCGAGTTTGCCGAATCCCGATCCGGCGCCGGTGATGAGTACGTTCTTAGCCATGACCCGACGCTAGGCGACGGGTGGGCCAGCCTGCCCGACTACTTCTTCTTGGGGCGTGACGGACGCTCGGAGAGCTTGTCGCCCTCGAAGAAGTCGGTGGTGTCGCGAATCTCGGAACGGCGCATCTTGCCGCGCTCCCGGAGCATCGACACCGACAGGCTCTCGAAGGCGAGGGCCGTGCCGTCCTCGTCGGCCGAGAAGTTCGCAATGTTTCCCGTGTGGCCACCGACACGGCCACCCTCGAGGTAGGCGTCCTGATTGGCGCCGAGGAAGACGAACGTCCATCCCTGCTCTTCACGCTGGCGCACCAGGTTGAAGATGGCCTCGCGGGTGTACTCAGTGCTCTGGTTCTCCTCACCGTCGGTGAAGGTCACAAAGATGATCTGCTCACGCGGTTCGGCTCCGGCTGTCGCTTCGGCGCGGATGGTGGCGTCGGCAATGGCGTGACCCATGGCGTCGTACAGGGGGGTGCCCCCACGCGGGACGAAGGTGGTCGAGGTCAGGCGCGCAATCTCCGTGATGGGAGCGGCCGAGGCTAGGACTTCGTGGGCGTCGCCCGAGTCGAACTGAATCAGGGTCATGAGCGCGTCGGCGCCATCGGCCGCCTGCTCGGCCACGAAGGAGTTGAATCCGCCAACGACGTCTGAGGCGATGGAATCCATCGAGCCCGACCGGTCGAGCAGGAAGAAGACGTGGGCAATGGTGGGGACGGCGGTGGTGCCGTCGGTGGTGGTGGGGGTGATGGTGGTCATGGTTTATTTCCCTTCTGTTGGTGTGTTGCTCGTGCGACTCGCACCAGCGCGAGTCGAATGGTGTTGCTTGTTAGTTGCTCCGGTTGTTGCTGAGAAACGCCTCGGCTTGAGCCAGAAACTCCTGACGGGCCTCCGCGTCGGATTGGAGGTTCCGGGTGATGACCGTCGTGCGTCTCTTGGCATCGGGCGCACCAAATGCCGTGATAAGCAGAATGCTCTCATCCTCCATGGACATCTCACCGGTCAGAACCCAACCGTCCGCGGGGCGAATAACCGAAGTCACGAAGCCGTCTCGTGTGGATTCCCACATCGGCTCGGTGACATTGGTCATGGTTACTTTCCCTTCGGTCGATCCGTTGCCCGTATGCCCCGCTCCAACACGAGACGAATTGTGTCGCTCATCGCCAGGCCCTGCTTGTTCCCGATATCGGCGAGCCGCTCCAGCAGCTCCTCGGGAAGCCGAACGCTGATGAGGTGACTCGACGACGAGCGGGCCTTGCGGGTGCTGCCGACGAACATTTGAGACGGTGACATCTTGTCCATGTACGACAGTGTATCACACTGTATTACATAACGCCGAACCTCCCGGTTGGGCGTGCGACAAGACTCCCTCGAGGGTGTGACAGGTCCCACGTCCGAGTTAAGTGAAAATGGCCCCGATCAGGGGCGATGGGCCTAGATCAGGCCGAGGGAGCGGACATCCTCGCGCTCGCCGAGGAGCTCGTCGGTCGTGACCTTGATGCGCTCGGCGGCGAAGGCGTCGATCTCGAAGCCCTCCTTGACCGACCAGCCACCCCGGCCGTCGGCCGTCACCGGGAAGCCGAACGTGAGGCCCTCCGGGACGCCGTATTCGCCCTTCGAGGTCACCGCGACCGAGACACAGTCATCGGCGGCCGTGGCGTTCTCCAGGCCGTACACGGTGTCAATGGCGGCGTTAGCGGCCGACGCAGCGGAACTGGCGCCACGCGCTTCGATGATGGCCGCACCGCGCTTTTGCACGGTGGTGATGAAGTCGCCCTTCAGCCAGTCATGGTCGGCGATCACGTCGGGGGTCTTGCGGCCACCCAGCGTGGTGTTGGCGAAGTCCGGGAACTGGGTCGACGAGTGGTTGCCCCAAATGGCGAGGTTCTTCACCTCGGCGACCGGCAGGCCGGCCTTCTTGGCGAGTTGGGTCTCGGCACGGTTCTGGTCGAGGCGGGTCATCGCGAACCAACGGTCGGCCGGTACTTCGGGGGCGTTCTCGCGGGCGATGAGGCAGTTTGTGTTGCAGGGGTTGCCCACCACGAGCACCTTGACGTCGCTCGCGGCGTTGGCGGCGATGGCCTGACCCTGGGGCTTGAAGATGCCACCGTTGATGTTGAGCAGGTCGCTGCGCTCCATGCCGGCTTTACGCGGCACCGAACCCACCAACAGGGCCCAGTTGGTCCCGTTGAAGGCGTGGTTCAGATCGCTGGTGGCCTCAATACCCGCGAGCAGCGGGAAGGCGCAATCGTCGAGTTCCATGACGACGCCCTCGAGGGCCTTCATCGCCGGCTCGATTTCGAGCAGGCGCAGCACCACGGGCTGGTTCGGGCCGAACAGCGCACCCGACGCGATGCGGAACAACAACTGGTAACCAATCTGGCCGGCCGCGCCGGTGACGGTGACGTGCTTGGGGGTGGTCATGGGTATTCCTTTGTGGTCTAGAGACGGTCGACGATGGCCGAGGCGAACTCGGAGCACTTGACTTCGGTGGCACCGTCCATGAGGCGGGCGAAGTCGTACGTGACGACCTTGTCGGCGATAGTCGCCTCGAGGGCGCGCACGATGTCGGCCGCGGCCTGGGTCCAGCCCAGGTGTTCGAACATCAGAACACCCGACAGGAGGACCGAACCGGGGTTCACCTTGTCCTGGCCGGCGTACTTGGGGGCCGTGCCGTGGGTGGCCTCGAAGATGCCGTGCCCGGTCACGTAGTTGATGTTGGCGCCCGGGGCGATACCGATTCCACCGACCTGGGCGGCCAGGGCGTCGGACAGGTAGTCACCGTTCAGGTTCATCGTGGCGATCACGTCGAACTCGCTGGGACGGGTCAGCACCTGCTGCAGGGTGATGTCGGCGATGGCGTCCTTGACGAGGAGCTTCGAACCGGGCTTGCCGTCGCAGTCGTCCCAGCCGACAGCGACGTCGTTGAACTCGTTGCGCACCAACTCGTAGCCCCACTTGCGGAAGGCGCCCTCGGTGAACTTCTGGATGTTGCCCTTGTGGACCAACGTCACCGACTCGCGCTGGTGGTCGAGGGCGTACTTGATGGAGGCACGGATCAAACGCTCCGAGCCCTCCTTCGAGATGGGCTTGATGCCGATACCGCTCATCTCGCGGATGTCCCAGCCGAAGGTGTCGTGCAGGTACGAACGCAACTTCTCGGCCTCGGCCGTTCCGGCTTCGACCTCGAGGCCGGCGTAGACGTCCTCGGTGTTCTCGCGGAAGATAACCATGTCGACGAGCTCGGGGTGACGCACCGGCGAGGGCACACCCTGGAACCAGCGCACCGGGCGCAGGCACACGTAGAGGTCGAGAATCTGACGTAGGGCCACATTCAAGGAACGGAAGCCACCGCCGACCGGCGTGGTCAGGGGTCCCTTGATACCAATCAGCAGGTCACGAAAGGCCGTGATGGTCTCGTCGGGCAGCCAATTTCCCGTCTCGTTGAAGGCCTTTTCGCCGGCCAATACTTCCTGCCAAGCGATGGTCTTGCCGTGCTTCTTCGCGGCCGCGTCAAGCACCAACTGGGCGGCCGGCCAGATGTCGACGCCGGTGCCGTCACCCTCGATGAAGGGAATAATGGGGTTGTCGGGGACGTTGAGGACGCCGTTGGCGCCCATTGTGATCTTTTCAGCCATTGGACCATTCTACGGGTTGGGCCCCATTCGCCCTCAGGGCTCAGCCGAACAGGGCGCGGTGGATCTCCGTGGTGGCCGTTGAACGGTTCAGGGTGTAGAAGTGCAAACCCGGTGCCCCA
>CAXBRI010000058.1:0-6948 GCA_963978125.1 uncultured bacterium
CGGCGCCCGAGCTGTTCCGCTGATTGAGCCCCGACGACAACAGGGATTTTATCGGATAAGGCTTTTCTTGCTATATCATATTCAAGCGATGATTCTCCAAGCAGGAATACTTTCCCCATTTTCGGAACCAATGAGCTCGAAACAAATGGTTGGCCCGAAGTCCTGGCGGATCGAATCCATTTCCCTCCCGTGTCTTTGGATAAATCATTTACCGACCCAGACCCATCAATGTCTTGCCAATCAGGATGATGGATAGAACGCTCTATTACCTTCCAAGCGTGTCCAATTATCGGATGTTCAAGTGAGGTGATCCGATCAAGGATCCTTTTCAACCCCCGCATGATCCAATTCCTACAGAATTGGGAGCAGTTGGCGGCCCTTCACGGTGGCCCCGGAGATCGCTACTACCGCCTCGACGTGCTCCGCGAAGGTGGAACTTTGATGGGGACAGAGGAGCGGGAAGTTCTCAACCGTGCGTGTGATTTCCAAGGGCTCCACGGGCGTGACGTTGCCCACCTACAAAGCCATATTGGTTGCGACGCCATCACCATGGCCCGAGAAGGAGCGCGGGTCACGGCAATCGACTTCTCTAAAACGGCCCTGACTCGGGCCGAGGCACTCGCTCACGAATGTGGCGTTGACCTAACGTGCGTCGAGGCTGACAGTCGAAATCTTCCACTCAGCCTTTCAGAGTCATTTGACATTGTGTACGCGACTATCGGTGTCCTCTGCTGGATTGACGACGTGGATGCGTGGATGAAGGGAGTGGCTCGGATTCTTCGCCCGGGAGGGCGGCTCGTTCTCGTCGACCTCCATCCGCTCTACCAGATGATCGACAGTGCCTCCCCGTTGGTCATGAGTTTCCCGTACAACTGTGATGGCCTTCGTGAATACGAAACTTCGGGTTCGTACGCCGACCGCGACCTGCCGGTCACTTCGGTGACGCATCAGTTTGCTCATGGTCTCGCCGAAATTGTTATGTCCGCCGTGCGAAACGGCCTCGCCATTGTTGACTTCGCCGAACTCACCTCAATGTCCTTTGACCCGGGAGGTTCTTTTCTCACAGAAGGCCCTGATGGTCGATTCCAGCTCCGTCTCGGCGGAGAAGTCGACGGACAACCTTCGGAGGCCCTCCCCATTCTGTTCTCGCTCATCGCCGAGCGCCGCGCTTAGTTTCCCCCTAGGTTGAGAAGGGTGAAAGAGGGACCGTGGCCACGACTGAACTGACGATTGACAACTTCGAATCGACATTGCAGTCGAATGACATCGTTCTCATCGATTTCTGGGCTGAATGGTGCGGCCCCTGCCGCATGTTCGCACCGGTGTTCGAAAAAGTGTCCGAGGAGTACCCGAGCGTGGTCTTCGGCAAGATTGACACCGAAGCGCAGCAGGAAATTGCTGCGTCCTTCAACATCATGTCAATCCCCACGCTGATGATCGTGCGTGAGCAGGTCATCGTCTTTTCACAGGCTGGAGCCATGCCCGAAGCTTCATTGATTGACCTTGTCGAGCAGGTGCACGCATTGGACATGGCGGCGATTCACGCCGACATTGCCGCGGCGCGAGCCGACGGCGACACTTCCGCTGGCTAACCCTCCATGAAGGAGCCCGTCGACGGACGTAGGTAGTCTGAGTGAGGTGGAAACACGCGACCGCATTATTCAAGCGGCCTCCGACGAATTAGCCGATTTTGGTATTTCGAAGTTTCGAGTACGCCGAGTCGCCAAGGAAGCCGGTACTTCTGTCGCGCTCCTTTACTCCTACTTCCGTGACCGCGACGACGTCATTGCCGCCGCCGTCATCAATCGGTACCGCCTCAACCTTGACGAGGCCGTGTCTCTCATCTGCGCACCCCTTCCGGGCGTCACGACGACCGACGGCCTTCGTTCCGCGCTGCGCCAAATGATTACCGGCGCGATGGACTCCCGGCTTCAGATTCTTCGTACGGAGCGAAATCAGTGTCTGGCCTTCGCCGAACACAACGCCGTGGCCGCAGCGGGAATGAACGAAATTCGCTCCGAAGAAAGCATGCGTTTTTACGAACTCGTCCAGCCGCTCGAAGCGAAGGGCCTACTCAGCCCATCTATGTCCGCGCGCAGCTTCGCCCGAATCTGGTTGGCGCTGCTATCCCTCAACACCTTCAGTGGCGACCACCAACTGAGTTTGGATGCCGCTGAATGGCGTCAGGCCATGGAACTACTAGCCGACGCGTCGGTGAAGGGCTCGCCTACTTCGTAAAACGCGCGATAGACGCGGCCAGTTCGGCCTCGGCCTCGGCCCGACCGGTCCAGCGTTCCACCTTCACCCACTTACCCTCGTCGAGATCCTTGTACACGGTGAAGAAATGGCTGATGCGGTCAAGCGTCGCCTGGGGCACGTCGGAGATGTCGTTGGCCGACTTCCAACGCGGGTCGTAGGTCGGCACACAGAGAAGCTTGTGATCCTCGCCCTTTTCGTCGGACATGACGCACATGCCCAGGATTTTGGATTCGATGAGACAGCCGGGGAAGGTCGGGTATTCGGTCAGAACGAGGGCGTCGAGAGGGTCGCCGTCGCCACCCAGGGTGTCAGGGATGAAACCGTATTCGGCCGGGTACCCCATGGACACGATCAAGTGGCGGTCCAACATGATGGTGTGGGTTTCGTGGTCGTATTCGTACTTGTTCTGACTCCCACGAGGGATTTCGACGATGACCTTGACCTTGTCCATGGTGCTCCTTCAGCGCGTGTCCGACAATCGTAGTCAGGGAACGAAAATCAGGTGACCGGATTACGGACGTTGAACCTTGGGTCGCGGTGGGCACCCGACGCCATGACCTCGACGAGGAGCTCCACGGCGTCGTACACATCCACGTGTCGCAGGTACAACGGAGTGAATCCGAACCGACAGATATCGGGGTCGCGGAAGTCCCCCGTGACACCGCGTTCGATGAGGGCTTGGACCACGCCGTACGCCTCGGTGTGGCGCAACGCCACCTGGCTTCCCCGGCGTGCGTGGTCGCGGGGCGTGGCCACCTCGAACTCGCCGGGTAGAGATTCCTCGACCAGAGAGATAAAGAGGTCAGTGAGAGCGAGGCTCTTTGCGCGAACCTGGTCCATCGGCGCACGTTCCCATACATCCAATGAGCCGTCCAGCGACGCGAGCGCCAGAATTGATGGCGACGAGGTCACGAAGGCTCTCATTCCCGAAGCCGCTTCGTAGCCCTCTTCGAAATCGAAGGGTCGGGCGTGGCCCAACCATCCGGGGAGTGGGTTCTCGACCTTGGATTGCCAGGAGTCGCGGATGTACATGAACGCGGGGCCGCCCGGACCAGCGTTCAGGTACTTATAGGAACAACCGGCGGCGAAGTCAACATTGGCCGCCGTCACATCAAGAGGTACCGCACCCACAGAGTGGGCGAAGTCCCACACCATCAAAGCACCGGCGTCATGAACGCGCCGCGTGACGCCGGCGAGGTCTAACTGTTCGCCCGTGCGGAAATCGACGTGCGTGAATTCAACCAGGGCGACGTCGTCGCCAAGTTCGGCATCAAGGTTGTTGCGATCGATGGTGCGGACCTCAATGGGCCGGGCGTGGCGCCGCGCCAACTCACGCAATATGTAAATGTCGGAGTGAAAGTTGGCTCGGTCGGTAAGGATGACGTGGCGTTCGGGACGAAGGTCGAGCGCGGCGCCAACCAGTTTCGCAATCGCGAACGTCAAGGTGTCAGCGACGAGCACCTCACCGGGCCGGGCACCAATCAGCGGCGCCAGTCGATCACCGAGTCGAATTGGCATGTCCATCCAGCCGGCTGCGTTCCACGAACGCACCAAGCCACGCGCCCACTCGTTATCCAGGACCTCGCTAACCCGTCGTTTCGCCGGAATGGACACTGGACCCAGCGAGTTGCCGTCCAAATAGATCTCACCCTCGAGCAAGAGGAACTCGGCACGCAACAGAGCCAACGGATCGCGGCGGTCAAGTTCCAGGCAGTCTTCACGCGTTGTCACAGCACTGACCTCACTTCCCAGAGTTCGGGGTAGAGGCGCTGACTGAGCGTCGTGTCCAAATACGCCATACCTTCACTTCCCCCTGTACCCGGGCGACGTCCGATTTGGCGGCCCGCCATCAACATGTGCTGGAACCGCCACGAAGCCAGGCGCTCATCGTGGTCCATCATCAGTTCCGCGACGGCGTGAAGAGCCGACAGCTCCGCCGTCTCGTGGGAGAGGTACACAGCTCGCAGAGCGTCGAGCAAATCGGCTCGCTCATCACCCACCGCGTGGCGCAACCCGTGTTGGAACGCCGCCCACAGAGTTGGTTCAGCGTGCACGCCCTGGAGCCATTCGCGCTGGGCGTCACTAAAGAGCTCAAAGTGAAGCATCGCGGGCTTCCCGCCGCCGCTGAGGAATTCGATGGCCCGAAATTGGTACGACTGAAATCCCGACGCGGGATTGAGTGGATCGCGGAATTCCAAGAACCCCTCGGGTGACATGGTCTCGAGCAGTCGTAGGTGAGAGAGAAGCAAATCCTCCACCTCGACCATTCGGCGAAGTGGGCCCACGGCGTTCCACGGCTCACGGGCCAAGAGTTTCGAAACGGCGTGACGCACCTCATCGATAATCACCTTGAACCAGAGTTCGTATGACTGG
This sequence comes from uncultured bacterium, assembly GCA_963978125.1. Classification (GTDB taxonomy): domain Bacteria; phylum Actinomycetota; class Acidimicrobiia; order Acidimicrobiales; family RAAP-2; genus RAAP-2. The sequence continues at coordinate 4,633 of CAXBRI010000058.1, forward strand.
TGCACGACGATGAACAACAACTCATCGCGCGCACCAGGAGTCAGGGGAACCTGCAGCGTCAGCAGGTCATCAATCTTGAGATAACGCGAATAGTCGGTGTCGCCCACGTAGGCACCCTACGACCGAGTCAACGGCTTGTACTTGATTCGATGTGGCTGGTCGGCGTCGGTCCCGAGCCGCTTGCGACGATCGGCCTCGTAGTCGGAGAAGTTCCCTTCGAACCACGTAACCTGCGCCTCGCCCTCGAAGGCCAGGACGTGCGTGGCAATGCGGTCGAGGAACCACCGGTCGTGGCTGATCACGACGGCACATCCGGGGAAGCCCAGCAGTGCGTCCTCCAGTGCGCGCAGAGTATCGACGTCGAGGTCGTTGGTCGGTTCGTCGAGAAGCAGGACGTTGCCACCCGTTCGAAGAACTTTGGCCAACTGCACACGATTGCGCTCTCCTCCGGAGATCTCACCGACCTTCTTTTGTTGGTCGCTGCCCTTGAAACCGAAACTCGCCACGTAGGCCCGGGCGTGAATCTCCCGATTCCCCACCACGATGTGCTCGTCACCCCCACTGATTTCGTCGAAAACAGTTGCGGCGGGGTCGAGCGCGTCGCGGGACTGATCCACGTAGGCAAACTCAACCGTGGAACCCACCTCGAATGAACCGCTATCGGGTTGCTCCTGGCCGATCATCATCTTGAACAGCGTGGACTTACCCGCACCGTTGGCACCAATCACGCCCACGATCCCACCCGGGGGCAAGATGAAGTCGAGATTCTCAATTAAAAGGTGATCGCCGAAACCCTTGGTCACGCCTCGAGCCGTGACCACCTGTTCGCCGAGCCGGGGGCCCGGCGGGATGGCGATTTCCAGCTTGTCGGCTCGACGCTCCGAGGCCTCAGACTCGGCGACGAGTTCGTTGAACGCCGTGATGCGGGCCTTGCCCTTGCTTTGGCGCGCCCGCGGGGCCATGCGAATCCACTCCAACTCGCGCGCGAGAGCGGCTTGACGATTCTTGTCGGCCTTCTCCTCGGCCGCGAGACGGTTCTGCTTCTGTTCGAGCCACGAGGAGTAGTTGCCTTCCCAGGGGATTCCGTATCCACGGTCGAGTTCAAGAATCCATTGGGCGGCATTGTCCAGGAAGTAACGGTCGTGGGTAATCGCCACCACAGTTCCGGCGTAGTCCTGCAAAGCCCGCTCCAGCCACGCCACCGATTCGGCATCAAGGTGGTTCGTCGGCTCGTCAAGCAGTAACAGATCGGGCTTGGAGAGGAGCAAACGACAGAGGGCGACGCGGCGGCGTTCGCCGCCGGAGAGATGAGTCACGTCGGCGTCGCTCGGGGGCAGACGTAGTGCGTCCATCGCAATGTCGAGCGTGCGCTCCAGATCCCAGCCGTTGACGGCGTCAATCTTTGTCTGCAGGTCAGCCTGTTCGGTGAGCAAGGCGTCAAAGTCGGCATTGGGGTCGCCCATTGCGGCGCACACTTCGTTGAATCTCTTCAGTAAGTCGCGCTGCTCACCGAGTCCGTCAGCCACGTTGTCAACGACGTTCTTTGTCGGGTCCAGCTGGGGTTCTTGAGGAAGATAACCAACAGTGAAACCCGGGGTGAGCCGCGCTTCACCCTGGAAGCCATCGTCGAGGCCGGCCATGATGCGCAACAATGATGACTTACCCGAACCATTCGATCCAATCACACCAATCTTCGCACCGGGGTAAAAGGAGAGGTTGATCCCGCGCAGAACTTCGCGGTCCGGCGGATAGAAACGGCGCAGGTCGCGCATGGTGAAAATAAATTGGGCTGCCACATCATCCAGTTTGGCAAACTTTCGCGCGACAAGAACACGTGCGTTTTCTGGGCCACCGTTAGGCTTTCGAGGTGACTGAAACCACACCACAGCGCCACGCGCCAGACGGGCTCATCCTGGCGATTGCTTGCATCGCCCAATTCATGGTCGTCTTGGACGTCTCCATCGTTAACGTCGCCCTGCCCCGCATGAGCGTCGACCTGCACTTCACCCTGCACTCCATTCAGTGGGTGGTCAATGCCTACGTGCTCACGTACGCGGGCTTCTTGTTGCTGGGTGGACGCGCGGCCGACCTCTTCGGCCGGCGTCACGTCTATCTCGCGGGAATCTCGGTGTTCGTTCTGGCGAGCGTCCTCGCCGGATTTGCACAGAGCGGTGGGCAGATGGTGGCGGCCCGCGCCCTCCAGGGAATCGGTGGAGCCATTCTCTCCCCCGCGACTCTCACCATCATCGTCACCACCTTTCAAGGGCCCCGACTTCCGAAAGCCATCGGGGCATGGAGCGCGGTGGCGGGAGCCGG
>CAXBRI010000059.1:0-6945 GCA_963978125.1 uncultured bacterium
ACCCTCGGGCTGACCGGCGAAGGTGAAGTACAAACAGGCTCCGTCGTCGTAGGCGTGGGACTGGTGGCACGACGCGTTACGGATGCCCGGGATGGCCGAGAGGGCGGCCACCACGTTCGCGAACAAAACGGGGAGCTGGGGCCAAGTGCCGGCCACTTCAATGGTGTCGACCACATAACCGCGTTCCCACAATGGAGCGAGGGCGCCCACGTCGTTTCGGTGCCCCAGCCATGTCGCCACGCACGAGTCATCCGTGGCGGTGCCGAGTTGCTGGCAGATCGAGTGCACCATCGACATGCGGGCATTCACCACTGACTCGTTGCCTTCGTCGAGCAGGATGAGGCCGCAGCCGGCTTCAATCTTGAGCGACCGCGGCGTTTCGATGGCGTCGTACAGACGGGCGACGGCCGGCAGGACTCCCGCTCGGGCCACAAGCCGACATGCTTCGAGCCCGTCTTCGAACGTGTCGAACACGTAGGCGCAGCGGGCCTCGAAGGGGGCCACGTCACGGGTGACCACTTCGACTTCGGTGATCACGCCGAGCGTGCCTTCCGAGCCGACGAAGAGTTGCAGAAGGTCGGGTCCGACTGATTCGCGTGGTGCGCGTCCGCCCAGCGTGACGACTTCGCCGGAGGCGAGCACCACCGTGAGTCCCCGCACGATGTCGGTGGCGTTGCCGTATCGGTTGGAGTACTGGCCCGCGCCTCTCGTGGCCATCCAGCCACCGACCGTCGCGAGGTCGAACGATTGCGGGAAGTGGCCCACCGTTTGGCCCTGAGCGCGAAGAGCCCGCTCAAAGTCCGGTCCGAACACGCCGGCTTGCGCACGGGCCCGTCCCGTTTCGGGGTTGATCCAGAGAATCTGATCCATGCCGGTGAGATCGAGTGCGATGCCGCCTGATGTGGGTACGGCACCGCCCACAACTCCCGAACGACCACCTTGGGTCGTGACCGCAACGCCGTGTTCGCGAGCCACAGTGATGATGGCGGCCACCTGTTCGGTGGAAACGGGTCGAACGACCACTCCTGGCCACGACGGCACGACGCCCTTGGCCGCATCACCAATCGTGAGGGGCCACCAGTCTCGTCCGTGTTCAGCGCGGACCGCACCGTCGACGCTCACGATGGCACCGGTGCCTCTCAGGGCGTCGACCAGCGCGACCGGTGAGGCCGTAGGCGCCGAGTCGCCCACGTGGGCCGGGTAGGCGTTGGGCATGGTGGGCTGGGTCACAAGTCTCCTAGGGGTAGTCCGGCCATTGAAAATTCGCGTCGCACCAATTCGCGGTACGACGACACCTCGTGAGCGATTCGCTCTACGTCCCAGCCCATGTCCGGGGCCACGGCCGCGGCGATGCGTTGAGCCGCACGGGCCGTCGTACGGGCGTCGTGTAGGTGGGCCCTCGTGCGCCGGGTGAGTAGGTCAATCAGTGAGGTGGCCATCTCCTCGCGCGCGGCGTAGATGAACTCGGCGACCACGTAGGACTGTCCCTCAATGGCGACATCTCCCCACGCGGGGTTGGCGTCGATTAGGTGCAAGATGGCCAGCGCGTCCTCGCCGTAACGGCGGTAGAGGTGGGTTTCGAGCGGCGTGGTCGGACGCCACGGGCCAAAGCCGTGCAGACGAAGGCGCTTGGTGCGACACGCACCCCGGCGACCGACGTAGGGCTTCAGGGCGTCAACCGTGTCCTCGGCCATCTCCCGGTACGTCGTCCACTTGCCGCCGGTGATGTGCACGACGCCGTTACCCGCGTCGGTGACGGCGTGACGGCGTGACAGGTCGGCCGTGCGTTCCGAGAGTTTCTCGCCACCGGCGGGAGCTAACAGGGGCCGCAGTCCGGCCCACACACCGGTGATGTCCTCGGGGCCGACCGACGACGAGGTGGCCGCATTGACGGCGCGTAACAGATAGGCCACGTCGTCCTCGTCGCACAGGGGGTCGTCGAGCGTCCCGTCGTAGGCGGTGTCGGTCGTGCCGACGAAGGTGTATGGCTCGTCCTCGAAGGGTACGACGAACACGCTGCGCCGGTCACCCGGCACGGGCACCACGGCCGCCACGCGGGCGTCGAGCTTGGACTGGGGGAGCGTGACGTGCACGCCCTTGGCGGGGGTGATGGAGTGGGAGTCGCGCTGAGTGCCCATCGAGATCACCGAGTCGGCCCACACTCCCGTCGCGTTCACCACACACCGGGCGGCGACGGTGAACTCCTCGCCCGACAGTTCGTCGCGTACGCGCACGCCCGTGACCTGGTCGCGCGAGCCGCGTTCGAAAGAAAGGGCCCGCACGTAGTTGGCCGCGTGGGCCCCGTGGTCGACGGCACTGCGCGCGAGGGCGAGCGCCACGCGGGCGTCGTCACCGCGGGCGTCGAAGTACAAGAAACCGGCCACGAGGTCGTCGACCCGCAGGCTGGGGAAGTCGGCGAGGGCTTGCTCCTTGGTGATGCGCCGGTACCGCTTACCGATCCGCCAACCGCCGGTGATGTCGTACAGTCGAAGGGCCGCGCCGATGGCTTTGGTCACAGTGGCTGAGACGACACCGTTCTTGCCGAAGAGGGGAATCAGGAAGGGTAGGGGCCGCACCAGGTGGGGTGCATTTTCGAGCAGGCGCTGGCGTTCGCGGAGGTTTTCGTAGACGAGCCGGAACTCTTTTTGCTGGAGGTAGCGCAGGCCGCCGTGGACCATCTTGGAGGACTTCGAACTCGTGCCCTGGGCCCAGTCGCCGGCGTCGATGAGGGCGACCGTCATTCCCCGACTGGCCGCGTCGAGGGCCACACCGGTGCCGGTCATGCCACCGCCGATCACCACCACGTCGTACGAAGTGGAGCGCAATTGGGCAAGGGAATGCTCACGGGAGAAGGGAGGCACGGCAATATGTTGGCACAGGAGCGACCGCTAACTTTGCGGTATGAACTTCACCCTGTCGCCCGAACTCGAGAGTCTGCAGGCGATGGTGCGCCAATTGGCTCAGGACAAAATCAAGCCTCGCGCCCGCGCCATCGACGAGTCGGGGGAGTACCCCGAGGACATCTTCCAGGAGTTCAAGAAGGCTGACCTGCTCGGCCTGTGCATTCCCACCGAGTACGGCGGTTCGGGGGCCGGAATCCTGGGCCTGACCCTCGCCATTGAAGAGGTCACTAAGTACTCCAACGTCATCGGCTTGATGCTGTTGCTGACCCGCCTGCCCACGGGGCCGATCATGATCGCCGGCACCGAGGACCAGAAGCAGCGTTACCTCCCGGGTATCGCCCGGGGGGAGACTCGCGCCTCCTTCTGCCTGTCGGAGCCGGGTGCCGGTTCGGACGTGGCCGGCATGCGCACCCACGCCCAGCCCGACCCTGACCGGCCCGGCGGCTACATCTTGAACGGCGTGAAGTGCTGGATTTCGGGGGGCATGCAGGCCGACTGGTTCATCGTCTTCGCCAAGGTGGGCGACCCCGCCTCGCGCAATCACAGCGCCATTCAGGCCTTCATTGTCGACGGTGACTCGCCGGGGCTCGAACGCCCGCGCGTGGACGCCAAGATGGGCGTGCGCGGCATCGACACCGCCGAGATCGTGTTGAACGACGTGCGCGTCGGTCCGGCCAACGTGATCGAGGGTTCTTTCCACCTCGTCATGCAGGCCCTGAACGCCATGCGTCCCATCGTGGCGGCGCGCGGTATCGGACTGGCCGAAGGCGCCCTCATGTACGCCGTGGAGTACGTCAAGCAGCGCGAAGCCTTCGGCAAGACCCTCGCCGAGATGCAGGGCATCCAGTGGCAGATCGCCGAGTGCGCCACCGAAATCGAAGCGGCCCGCCTTCTCACCTACCGGGCGGCCGTGATGGCCGACGAGGGCAAATTCACCAAGGAGCATGTGCCGATGCTCTCGATGTGCAAGTACTACGCCTCCGAGGTCGCGGTGCGCACGTCGGGTGTGGCGCTCCAGATGCTCGGCGCGGCGGGCTACATGAAGGACCACCCGCTCGAGCTCTACTACCGCGACGCGCGTCAGTTGACGATTGTCGAAGGCACCAGTCAGGTGCAGATGGGCCTCATCGGCAAGGGCGTGCTCGGTCACGACCTGTGGTGGGACTGATGTCGGGCCCACTCAGCGGTCTCAAGGTCATCGAACTAGCCGGCATCGGCCCATCGCCCTACGCCTGCATGCTGTTGGCCGACCTCGGGGCCGATGTGTTGCGTCTCGAGCGCGGTGACCCCGACACGACCGACTCTGAGTACTGGGATCTGTTGCGCCGGTCGCGCTACTCCGTTGCGGTGAATCTCAAGTCCGAGGCCGGTCGCGACCTCGTCCTCGAACTCTGCGGCCAGGCCGACGTTCTCATCGAGGGTTTCCGCCCCGGCGTCGCCGAGCGACTCGGCGTCGGCCCCGACGCCGTCCACGCCGTGAACCCCCGACTCGTCTACGGGCGCATGACCGGGTGGGGCCAGGACGGCCCCCTCGCCCAACGAGCCGGACACGACATCAACTACATCGCCCTGTCGGGGGCGCTCTGGCCCGTGGGCCGAGCGGGCGAACGCCCGGTGCCACCTCTCAACCTGGTGGGTGACTTCGGTGGGGGCTCGATGTTTCTGGTCATGGGTGTGCTGGCCGCCGTTTTGCACGCGCGCCAGACCGGCGAGGGTCAGGTCGTTGACGCCGCCATGGTCGACGGTTCGGCGTCGCTACTGGCGATGACCCATTCATTCCTCCAGCTCGGTATGTGGAAGGAAGAGCGCGGCACTAACCTGCTCGATACCGGAGCCCACTTCTACGAGGTCTACGAAACAAAGGACCAGAAGTACGTCGCGGTGGGCGCCATCGAGCCCCAGTTCTACGCCGAACTGTTGCGCGGACTCGGCCTGGAGGGGCAGGACCTACCTGCTCAGATGGACGCGACGCAGTGGCCCGCGATGAAGGAACGTTTCGCCGCCCTCTTCGCCTTGCACACGCGTGACGAGTGGGAGGCAATCTTCGAGGGAACCGACGCCTGCGTGTCGCCGGTGCTCAGTCCCCGCGAGGCCGCCACGCATCCGGCCAACGTGGCGCGCGGCGTCTTTGTGGGTGGTCCGCTCCAGCCTGGTCCGGCACCGCGATTTGATCGCACGCCCGGCGCCGTCTCACGCCCGCCACAGCCCGCGGGAGCGGGCACGCGTGACGGTCTCGCGTCGTGGGGAATTGACGAATCTCGTCAGGCGACCCTGCGCGAGGCGGGTGCCTTCAACTAGGTCGAACCTAGATGTTGACGACCGGGCAGGTCAGGGTGCGGGTGATGCCGGGGACCTTCTGGATGGCGCCCACGATGAACTTGCCCAGCTGGTCGACCGACTCGGCCTCGCAACGCACGATCACGTCGTAGGGGCCGGTCACTTCGAACGACTCGAGGACGCCCGGTACGGCGCGCGTGGCCAGCACGACGGACTCGCTCGATCCGATCTCGGACTGGATGAGGATGTACGCCTGAACCGCCATGGGAACGCCTTTCGCTGAGGAGTTCATATTCTGCCCGATGACGCGCCTGGGGCGCTACTCGTCGCCTCGCGAGCGCCCGTTGTGCCACAGATGACAGACGTCGCAGCGATAGGTCTGCAGGTCGATGCCGTTGATGGCCCATGTCGCCCGAGCCGCCTGCTCGGCCTGGAGCTGCGTGGGGTAGGGAGTTTTGGCCCGGCCGTCGCGGCCGAAGTGGCCCGACAGGGGGATGCGCGGTTCGAACCGCCGTCGTCGTGGTCGTCGCGGCACCGTTTCAGGCTAGTGACACAACCCTTCGGTACGATGAGCCCAGTGACTATTCAGCCGTCGGTCAGCGAACAGGTAGTGGTCGAAACCTCGCTCGACGACGGTGACCACGAACGTTTCACCCACGTCGTTCTCGAGGGGTACACGCCCGAGGGTGGCGAGTTTGTCGGACTCGAGAACTCGGTCGTCGAGGGGATGATCAACGGCACGCCCGTGCGCGCCCTCTGCGGCAAGGTCTGGGTGCCCGGTCGCAACCCCGAGCGATACCCGGTGTGTCCGACGTGCAAAGAGGTCGCCGAGTCGCTGGGCTGGTCACTTCCGAACAGTTGAGATTTCGCCACCTCGTAGGCTGGTGCGATGCCCCGCCTCTTGTGCTTGCGCCATCACGAGGAGGACCACGCCGGTCTCCTCGGCGAGGCCTTCGTGGAGCGGGGGTTCGACATCACCACCGTTCTCGTCGGTCCGGGTAGCCCGCCGCCGGCCCTCACGGGGTTCGATGCCGTTGTGATTTTGGGCTCGACCAGCGCGGTCTACGACGAATCAGTCCGACACGCCTGGTTCGACGACGAAGTCGAGTTCATTCACGAGGCCACCCGTCGCGGCGTGCCGATCCTCGGTGTGTGTTTCGGCGCACAGGCTCTGTGCGTGGCCCACGGTGGATCCGTCGCTCCCTCGCCCTCACCCGAGGTCGGCTGGTTCCCGGTGGAGGCGGTAAACGGCTCGGGCCTGCCCGGTGGACCCTGGTTCGAGTTCCACTACGACCGTTGCGAACTTCCGGCGCAGGCCGAACTGTGGGCCCGTAACGAGTCGGCGGTCCAGGCCTTCGCCATCGGCGACCACGTGGGCGTGCAGTTCCACCCCGAGGTCGACGAGGAGCAATTGGCGGGTTGGTTCGCCGGGGGTGCCGACGAGGCGGCCCGTTCGTACGGCCACGACCTCGATCAGTTGCTCGCCCAAACCCGTGACGAACACCACGCCGCCCGCGACCGGGCTGGCATCCTCGTCGACCTGTTCTTACATCGCCAGAAATGACCGAAGTCCGCGACATCTCTCTCGAGCGGCCCGCCGTGGGCGGGGCCGTGGGTCGACTGCCCGACGGCCGGGTCATCTTTGTTCGACACGGCCTGCCCAGTGAAGTCGTCGACGTCGAGGTCACCGAGGAGCACACGACATACGCCCGCGGTGAGGCCGTGGCGCTCGTCACCCGTTCGGCCGGTCGTGTCGAACCGTCGT
>CAXBRI010000060.1:0-6746 GCA_963978125.1 uncultured bacterium
CCTTGCCGCAACCGATTGTCCAAAAGCTCAACGCCGAACTGACGAAGATTCTGGCGATGCCCGACGTTCAGCAGGCGTTTGCGAAGCAAGGCGCGCTGCCGGGCGGAGGCTCGCCGCAGGATTATGCGGCGTTCATGCGCGACGAATCTGCGCGCTGGGGCGAGGTGGTCCGCAAGAACAACATCAAGCTGGAGCAGTGAGACGTATCACCGCGCCTGCGCGTGATAGACACTGTTCGGCCGCATGTCGGTTGCGGACGCGATACGGTTCGACATGTTGTAGAAGCCCGCGACCGCGGCGATGTCCCAGATGTCGCGTTCACCGAAGCCGGCCTGGCGCAGCGCTTCGCGATCCTTCTCTTCCACGGTCCACGGTTCTGCCGTCACCTTGACCGCGAAATCGAGCATCGCGCGCTGCCGCCGCGACAGGCGTGCGACGCGATAGTTCATGACCAGCGTCTCGCCGAGCGTCGGATCACCCGACATTTCGCGCACCGCTTGGCCGTGCGCGGTGAGGCAGTAATAGCACTCGTTAGCGGCCGACACGACGACGGCGATCATTTCGCGCTCGAGTTTCGACACCCGCGAGTCGCCGAGCATCAGATCGTTGTAGAAATCGATGAAGGCACGCAGTTTCGTCGCATCGAAACTGTAGGCGGTCAGCACGTTCGGTACGAAGCCGAACGCCGCTTCGCACGCGGTCAAATATTTGGCGAGATCGCGTGGCAAAGCCTTGCGTTTCGGTATCGGTAGTTTTAGTCCGATGAGTGCAGTCGGTTGAGCGCGAGCGCGTGGGGTTCTAGAGCGTGATCGGGTCACGGCGATACTCCGAGAGAGTCCGAAACAAACGACGGCATCAAAGGACGATCAGCGGATCGTCCATCGGTGCGAGCGCCTCGGCGCCGTCGCGCGTCGCCCAGCCGGTGAAATAGACCCACGCGACCGGAACCTTGCGCGACAACTTGATGTCGAGCCGCTGGCCGGTCGCAATCTTGGCGTCGATCTCCTTACGGCTCCAACCCGGCGTGTCTTCAAGCAGCCACGCGCCGAGATCGCGCACCTCGGCCACGCGCGCGCAGCCCGATGAGTGGAAACGGTAATCGGCGCTGAAGAATTCCTTGTGGTTGGTGTCGTGCATGTAAACCGAATGCGGGTTCGGCATGTCGATCCGCATCGCGCCAAGCGCATTGCCCGCGCCTGAATCCTGCCGGATCGTGAAATTCGGCGAACGATCGGCCTTCCAGTCCACGCTCTTGGGATCGATCTCCTGTCCCTGGGCGTCGAGCACGCGCATCTTCAAGCGCGAGACGTAGTTCGGGTCTTTCCGCATCTTGGTGACGATGTCTTTCTTCACGATCGACAGCGGCACGGTCCAGGTCGGGTTCAGGTTCACCGTGGTGATCGACGTGGTCAGCGTCGGCGACGGGCGATAGACCTTGCCAACCACGACGACATAGCGGCGGCGCACATTGTCGCCTTCGACCGCTTCGGCCACCGCCGCCGGAATGTTCACGACGACGTAACGGCGTTCCTTGATCCGGGCAAACTCCTGGAGGCGGGCAAGGTTGTTCCGCAATTGGCGGAGCCGGGCGGCGGCGGGGACGTTGAGGCGGAGAGGGGAGGCTGCGGACGTGCGAGGATAAATGGTGCTGTCCGTAGACATCCGTGTCTCCGCAAAGACGGCTTCCGTGCCGCCAAATGGGTGATAGTGTGGGCGTTGAATTGTTTTGGGGGAGATTGAGCGGCGGGTTGATATCGGAAACAAAAAGTGATGTCCAGACGAATGAAGTCGACATTCTGACGCAACTCGTTGCTCCGGCAGAATCTGCCAAAATCAAGGCTGCTAAGCGTCGTTTCGGTTCGAAGTCAGGTCGGTACACATATTCTGACGCGTCGATCTCGGCAGCGACTGCCGGTTCATAGATGGCCATCTCGCCTTTCCTCATCATTTTTTCGGAGGCGAGACAAAAACAGTGAACCGACAGCTTTGTCGTTGTTTCAAGGCAAACTGAAGGAATTCTGAATGTTCCTGAGTCCAATTGGCGACCAACAGCAAGGCCGATGCAGAATTCGATCAGCAGTTGCTGCCGAAGTTGGACGAATTTCGTCTGGACACATTTGCGTTCGTCAGATACAGACCCCCTCCCTGTCATTTCTGGCCGTTGTGGGAGAGTTCGTCTTATGCGATACCGGCTGATTGCATCCTTGCCGGTTTACACAGGTCTGTACATCGCCTCGCTGGTGGTGGCATTCCTGCTGCGCTTCGACCTGCGCTTAACGCCAGATATCATGGATACGATGTGGATAGTGATGCCCTATTTTCTGGTCATCAAGACGGCTGTATTCATCTGTGGAAGCGAATGGCGTCGCTACCATCGCTACACAACAATGTCGGATCTGGCGTACATCATTGGGTTACGCACCGTTGCTTCCACATTGACTTTCGCTTTCTTCCTGACGGGTTTGGCGCCGCAGTCGCCGCCGAGATCCGTCTTACTGATTGACTGGCTGCTGACCCTGCTCGGATTGGGGCTCGCGTTGCTCGCGGCGCGGCTCTTCTTCAAGGGCTTCTTCAAGCAGATCATCGCCTTCGGCGTGGCCGTGTCCGTGCCGACGTTGATGTTGTTGATCGGGGGCAACGTCCTTCCCACCCCCAATGCGAATGACGCGAATGCCCAGGCGATGATTCAACAGTTCAGAAACAAGATTGGTGGCTCTCTCGCCGGGTCCAGCCTGTGGCTGATTCTCTTCGGTCTTCTGATGGCCGGTGGCTGGTGGGGGATTCTCCGTTGGCGGGCTCAGCGCGCGGCCGCTACGCCGGCGTGAGGACGTGGTCGCCCGGGACGAAATCCCGGGTGGCCCTACGGAACTTGAAGGTGAAGTCCGGCCAGATGGTGGTGTTGCGCCCCTCGGCGTTGAGGTACCAACTCTCGCAGCCCGTGCCCCACACCGTGCCGGGCAACTTGGCGTCCAGGATCTGTGTCCAGCGAGCGGCCGCTTCGGGGGTGGGTTCGAGGAGGACGTCACGTTCGAGGGCCGTCGCGACGGCCTCGACGATGTACTGCAGTTGGCTCTCGTGCATGAAGACGATGGAGGAGTGACCCAACGCCGTGTTGGGTCCGCCCAGCATGAAGAGGTTGGGGAAGTCCGGGAAAGCCGTGCCCCGGTAGGTGGCCATGCTGCCGCGGAAGGCCTGGGCCAATGACTCGCCGTGGCGTCCGTGGACGCGCTCGGCCATTGGATTGTCGGTGACGTAGAAGCCGGTCGCGCAGATCACGACATCGGCTTCGTGCAGCATCCCATCGGACGTGCGGATTCCGGCCGGCTCGATGCCCTCAATCGATTCGGTGACGAGTTCGACGTGCGACTGGTTGAAGACGGGGTAGTAGTCGTTGGCGATGAGCACCCGCTTGCAGCCCAGTCGGTAGTGAGGTGTCAACTTCTCACGCAGTGCGGGGTCCGCCACTTGGGAGGCCAGGTGCTCCCGGGACATTTCCTCAGCCTGGGACATGCGGTCGGGGTTCTTCACAAAACCGAGCACGAGGAGTTCGCGGCGCCAGTAGTTCCAGAGTCGACTGACGCGTTGCAGGACCGGCAAGAAACGGTAGAGACGGCGCACGAACGGCCGGACGGGCTTGCCGAGATGGGGGAGCACCCACGAGGGGGTTCGCTGGAAGACGTCGAGGTGTCCAACGCCGGGGGCAATCTGCGGAATTGTTTGAATGGCGCTGGCACCCGTTCCAATCACGGCCACGCGCTTGCCGGTGAGATCAACCGACGCGTCCCATTTGGCGGTGTGCATGACGGGGCCGACAAATGAGTGGAGTCCCTTGATGTCGGGCAGACGCGGTTCGGCCAGTCCGCCGGTTGCCAGGATGACGCAGCGGGCATCGACGTTTCCCTCGCTCGTGGCGAGTCGCCAGGTGTGAGTGCCCTCGTCAAAGCGCACGTCGGTGACGTCGTGATGGAAGCGAACGTGGCGGCGAAGGTCCAGCCGGTCGGTGACGTCGAGAAGGTACCGCTGAATCTCGGGTTGAAAACTGAAGGTGTTCGACCAGCTCGGGTTCGGAGCGAAGGAGAAGGAGTACAGGTTCGAAGCCACGTCACAGCGACAGCCCGGGTACGTGTTGTCGCGCCAGGTGCCGCCGATCTCACCGGCCCGTTCCAGCATCGCCACATTGGTCACTCCGCGGCGGCGCAACTCAACGGTCGCACCCAACCCCCCGAAACCCGATCCAATGATGGCCACGTCCAACGTCACGCACAGCACGCTACTGACGCGACGGTTAGCGTGGCGTCGTGCCCCTGCGCCTCGCCTGTCGTCGATGGCTCGGGGCCCGGGTTCGGGCCACGCGCCGGTACCTCAACGAGGTCGCCATCGTCGGCCCCGCCGACCGCTACGCGCGTTCGTTTCACGAATTCGGGGCGGGCGCGGCTCTCATGGCCCCCCAGGGTGTTATCTACAACGAGCGCTACCTCGCCCTCGGTGCAGGGGTGCTGGTCGGACCCAACGTCGCCCTGACGGCGGGCATCTCGCCCGACCAGGAGATGTTGACCTGCCCGGTCGTGCGCATCGGGGCGCGCACCATTATCGGGCGGGGATCGCACATCATCGGCCACTGGTCCATCGAGATCGGCGAGGACGTCCAGACGGGGCCGTACGTGTACATCACCGACCAGAACCACGGGTACGAAGACCCCGACGCTCCTGTGGGTTGGCAACGCCCCAGTGAAGCGGCCGTGTCCATCGGTTCGGGAAGCTGGCTCGGCGCCAACGTCGTAATCCTCCCGGGCACCACCCTGGGACGAAACACCGTGGTGGCGGCCGGGGCGGTGGTGCGCGGCTCGTTCCCCGACCGGGTCGTGCTCGGCGGGGTGCCCGCGAAGATTCTGCGCGCCTACGACGAGACCAAAGGTTGGCACCGGCCCGGTGAGTAGGCGAATCGGAGTTGATCTGTCGCCGCTTCGCCGGTCGCGTGAATTCCGCCGTCTCTACGGCGCGGGATTCATTACGGCCTTCGGCGCGCAGGCCACCTACGTCGCCGTGCCGTTCCAGTTGAAGGAACTCACCCACTCGACGGTGGCGGTGGGTCTCATCGGCCTGTTTGAGTTCATTCCCCTCGTCGTGTTCGGTCTGTGGGGCGGTGTGCTCGCCGATGTCGTCAATCGCAAGCGGATGATTGTGAGTTGCGAAGTCGCCTTGTGCGTGATGACCGTGGGACTCGTGGCCAACGCGCGTTTCGCTCACCCGTCGGTCCTCGCCCTCTATCTGCTTGACGTCGTGGCCATCTCGAGCGCGAGCCTTCAGCGGGCCTCCATCGAGTCGCTGAACCAACGGCTGGTCGATCACGAACTGCAGCGCCAGGCCGCGGCCCTGATGGGACTTCGCTACAACCTCACCTCGATTGCCGGACCGGCGCTGGCAGGACTCGTCGCCGCCACCGCCGGTCCCGTGTGGGTCTATGCGGGTAACACCGTGACCTACCTGGTGTCGTTGGCCCTGTTGGCGGGACTGGCTCCGACGGCCCCCGGTGGCGGGGACGGGCAGAGCCAGCGTCACGCTTTACGTGACGGGCTGCGCTACGCGCGTCAGCGCCCCGACATTCTGGGCAGCTACCTCGTCGACTTGTTGGCGATGGTGCTGGCCTTCCCGGTGATCATGTTGCCGTTCGTCGCCGCACATTTTCACGAGTCCTACGCCCTCTCGGCGCTCTATTGCGGGCTGCCCATCGGGGCACTCATCGGCACATTCACGTCGGGGTGGACCCACCGGGTCTCGCGGTACGGGCGTTTCATCGCCGGCGCGGCCGCCCTGTGGGGGATTGGGGTGAGCGTCTTCGGCGGGGCCTCCACGTTGTGGCTGGCCGTAGCGGGACTCGCCCTCGCCGGCCTGGCCGACCAGATCAGCGCGCTCTTTCGCCAGAGTTTCTGGAATGAATCCATCGACCCCGATGTACGCGGTCGCATGGCGGGCCTCGAGTTCATCTCCTACGCCCTCGGGCCCACGGCCGGCCAGTTCCGCGCCGGGGTCACGGCCGCCTGGCTGGGACTGCGTGCCTCGCTAGTGGTGAGCGGCTTGACCTGCGCGGGCTCCACGTTGGCGGCCGGTCGGGCCGTCGCGGCGCTGTGGAACTTCGACCGTCGCACCGATCCGAACGTCGCGCACGTCGCGCGTCGCCGGAGCGAGCCGGTCTGAGCCGGTCCGTCTCGTACGCTGGAGCCGTGGAAAGCGCCTTTCTGGTGACCGTGAGCGGTCCCGACCGAGTGGGCGTCGGTGCCGAACTTTTCGCGGCACTCTCCGATCTCAGCGCCGCCGGTGCGCGGGTGACCGACGTCGGTCAGATCACGATCCGCGGCGCACTGGTGTTGTGCGCCGAAGTGCACGGCGAGAACCTGAGCCGACGTGACGTGCAGAACGCTCTCAATGCGCACGACATCGTGCGTGGCGGCATCAGTGCCACCGTGGAAGAAACCGAGCCTGAGGCTGACGGGGCCGGTAAGCGCCTGCTGGTGACGGTGTTGTCCCACTCCATTTCGGGTGGCCAGCTCGAGTCCATCTTTCGGGCTATTGCGGAATCGGGCTCGACGTGCGAGCGCATCGTGCACCTCGCCACCTACCCAGTCGACTGTTACGAACTCGTGGTCCGCAGTTCGGATCACCCGACGTTGCGCGAGGGACTGGTCACCGCCGCCAAGGCCAATGGCCTGGACCTCGCGGTGCAGCGAGCCGGTCTGCACCGCCGTGCC
>CAXBRI010000061.1:0-6715 GCA_963978125.1 uncultured bacterium
TTTTTTTCAAGCAGAAGACGGCATACGAGATAAGGCCACGTGACTGGAGTTCAGACGTGTGCTCTTCCGATCTGCGCGATCTCGTTCTCGTGATGCGGGAAGATCAGGTCCTGACCGCCGCCGTGGATGTCGAACGTCTCGCCGAGGTACTTCATGGCCATGGCCGAGCACTCGATGTGCCAGCCGGGACGCCCCGGGCCCCACGGGCTCTGCCACGCCGGCTCACCTTCCTTCGCGCCCTTCCACAGCGCGAAGTCGAGGGGCGAACGCTTCTCGTCGTGGGTCTCGACGCGCGCACCCGCCCGCAGCGAATCGAGGGGTTGGCCGGCGAGCAGCCCGTAGTCAGGAACCTTCGACACGTCGAAGTACACACCGTCGCTCGTGGTGTACGCAATGTCGTTTTCGATCATCGACGAGATGAGCTGGACCATTTCGTCCACGTACTGCGTGGCGTGGGGTACCGAGTCGGGCCGCCACACGCCGAGGGCGTCCATGGCCGCCCACCAGCGGTCCTCGTACTCGGAAGCGACCGCGGCCTCGGTCGAGTTCTCCCGAGCCGCCCGGTTGATGATGTTGTCGTCGATGTCCGTGATGTTGGAAACAAAGGTGACCTCGAGTCCCCGGAAGGTGAACCACCGGCGGGCCACGTCCCACACCAGCGTGTAGCGACCGTGTCCGAGGTGGGGCAGGTTGTAGACGGTGGGTCCGCAGACGTACATCGAGAGCCGACCAGGCTCGCGGGACACGAGGTCGCGCACCTCTCCCGAGGCCGTGTCGTAGAGGCGAAGCACCTCTACAAACTATTACGGACCACCGGGCGTTTCCCCCGAAACTCCTAGACTTTGCCCACCATGACCGACGCTCTGACGCCCCGGCCGGGCACCGTCCCCGACAAGCCCACCGTTGACGGACTCGAAGCCGCGTGGATGGAACGCTGGGACGCCAGTGAGGTCTACCGCTTCGACCGCACGGCCGAACGCGCCCGCGTATACGCCATCGACACTCCCCCGCCCACCGTGTCGGGCTCGCTCCACATCGGCCACGTCTTCTCCTACACCCACGCCGATCTCATCGCCCGCTACCAGCGCATGCGCGGCAAGTCCGTCTTCTACCCCATGGGCTGGGACGACAACGGCCTGCCCACCGAGCGTCGGGTGGAGAACTACTTCGGGGTGCGCTGCGATCCGTCGCTCCCCTACGACCCGTCCTTTGAGCCCCCCGACAAGCCCGGCGACACGAAGATTCCCGTGTCGCGGCGCAACTTCATCGAGCTGTGCGTGCGCCTGACGACCACCGACGAGGAAGTCTTCAAGAACCTGTGGCGACACCTCGGCGTCTCCATCGACTGGTCCCTCGAGTACTCCACCATCGGTGCGCCGGCCCAGGCAGTCTCCCAGCGGGCCTTCTTGTCAATGCTCGCGCGTGGCGAGGTCTACTCATCGGTCGCACCCACATTGTGGGACGTCGATTTCCGTACCGCGGTGTCCCAAGCCGAACTCGAAGACCGCGAACGGCCTGGCAACTATCACCGCGTCGCTTTCCCCCTCGCCGAGGGTGGTGGCGCCATCGAGATCGAGACCACCCGTCCCGAGTTGCTGCCGAGCTGTGTCGCACTGGTGGCCCACCCCGACGACGCTCGGTACCAACCGTTCTTCGGCCGCGAAGTCCTCACGCCACTGTTCAATGTGCCCGTTCCCGTGGTCGCCCACGAACTGGCCGACCCCGAAAAGGGTTCGGGCATCGCGATGATCTGCACCTTCGGTGACACCACCGACGTCACCTGGTGGCGCGAACTCTCGCTACCCACGCGTGCCCTCATCGGTCGCGACGGCCGCTACCTTCCCTGCGAGTTCGGCACCGATGACTTCCCTTCTCGGGACTCATCGGCGGCCAACGAGTTCTACGGTCAACTGGTCGGGCGCACCGTCAATCAGGTTCGCACTGCCATCGTCGAGGCGCTTATCGCGTCGGGGGCGCTCATCGGTGAACCGCGAGCCATCACCCACCCCGTCAAGTTCTACGAGAAGGGTGAACGGCCCCTCGAAATCGTGACGTCTCGTCAGTGGTTCGTGCGAACACTCGATCACCGCGACGCCCTGTTGGCCCGCGGTGAAGAACTTCACTGGCACCCAGACTTCATGAAGCACCGGTACCGCTCGTGGGTCGAGGGCCTCAACGTGGACTGGAACATCTCACGTCAGCGCTTCTTCGGCGTGCCCTTCCCCGTGTGGTACCCCGTGGACGGGTCGGGCGACCCCGACTTCGACCGGCCGATTCTGGCCGACATTGCCCAACTCCCCATCGACCCCTCGAGCGACACGCCGCCCGGTTTCGACGAATCCCAGCGCGGCCAGCCACATGGCTTCATCGGCGACCCCGACGTCATGGACACGTGGGCGACTTCGTCACTCACGCCCCAGATCGCCGGCGCCTGGGGCAGCGATCTCTTCGCCAAGGTCTTCCCGATGGACCTGCGCCCCCAGGCCCACGAAATCATCCGCACCTGGCTGTTCTCCACCGTGGTGCGCAGCCACTTCGAAGAGAACAGCCTGCCCTTCACCGACGCCCTCATCTCGGGCTGGGTGCTTGACCCCGACCGCAAGAAGATGTCGAAGTCCGTCGGCAACGTCGTGACCCCGATGCCCCTGCTCGAAACCCACGGGGCCGACGCACTGCGGTACTGGGCGGCCTCGGGCCGGCCCGGTGCCGACACGGCCATTGACGAGGCCCAGATGAAGATCGGACGCCGCCTCGCCATCAAGATGCTCAACGCCTCGAAGTTCGTGTTGGGCCGACTGGAGGGCCGCGACATTCCCGGACCCGACAGCATCACCGAGGCCATCGACCGTGACCTGGTGGCGCGCCTCACCACTTTGGTGGAGGAGTCCACCCGGGCCTTCGACTCGTACGACTACGCCCGCGCGCTCGAGCGCACTGAGTCCTTCTTCTGGTCTTTCTGCGACGACTACGTCGAGCTCGTCAAGCTTCGCGCCTACGACGATGGTCCGGCCGCCGCGTCGGCACGCGCCGCACTCACGCTCGCGCTCTCGGTGCTGCAGCGGCTGCTCGCCCCCTTCCTGCCCTTCGTCACCGACGAGGTGTGGAACTGGTGGCACGACGGTTCCGTCCACGTCGCCCCATGGCCGTCGACGGCCGAGTGCGCCGGCGCCGGTGTGGCGACGGGAGTATCCGAAACGGTCGCCGAAGTCCTCGAGGCCGTCCGTCGGACCAAGAGCGAGGCCAAGGTCTCTCAACGTGCCGAAGTCTCCGAGCTCGTCGTGGCCGGCGCACCGACCTTCCTCGACGCCGTGCGCGCCGCCGAAGGAGATCTGCGAGCCGCCGGTTCGGTTACCGACGTGCGTTACGAATCGGCCACGGACACGGCAATCCGCGTCACGCTGGCTTAACGCGCCGCTCGCACCACCAGGCCGTCGGGGTTCACCTCATAGACCGCGTGCTGGTCGAAGGCCCGCGCCCACGCGGCCACCGAGTCTTCGGCGAGCCCCCAAATGGCGAAGCCCTTTTCCGAGGGAAACAATCCGGCCGGATCGCGGGCCAACGTCGGTCGGTGGATGAGGGCGTGACGGTGTAGAAGGTCGTGCAGCTCACTCCGACGGCGATTGTTCTCATCGTCTGAAAGTACGCGTGAGTAGGGGTTGTCAGCCGTGAGAATCACGAAGGGGCCCTCCCGACGGGCGAGTTCGACCGGCGAGACGTCGTCGCCCTCCACGTCGACCACGACCTCGGTGGGCGGTGACTGGTACGCGTCGAGAAGGGCCGGCGTGAGTGACGGACGCGGTGCGGCCACGGCTTCGGCGAAGGCGACCACGGCACGCGTCGTCGCCGACGTGCGCGGGCTGGCCGTGAGGTCGAATGTGTGCTGGGTCAACGGCAGTTCGACGTAGTAACACGGCGCGGGTGACACGGCGCGGAAACGCTCGACAAAACCCCTCGCCACGTCGCGGTCCACCAAGGTGTCGGCCGCGCCCTGCACCACGAGAAACGGTGGGGCGTTCACCGATATTTGGTGCAGGGGCGACATGCCCCGGTACATGTCCTCATTTCCGTCGACGGGCACCTGCACCACCTGGTTTTCAAGCAGGTGTCGCAGGCCCTGGCCGAGTCCGCGCCAATACGTCTCGTCGCCGGTCATCTCCAGAACTCCGTAGAACGTGACGCACCCCCGGACCGACCAGTCCGTCACCGCGACCGGTGGCCGCCACGGTGACGTGTCCGCGGTCAAGGCCAGCAAAGCGGCAAGATGCCCACCCGCCGATCCACCAGCCACGACAATCCGGTCGGGATCACCACCGTGCACGGCGATGTGGCGCTTGATCCAGGCGAGGGCCAGAAAGGCATCCTCGATTTGGCTGGGCCACGGGTGCGAGGGCGCGAGCCGATAATTGATGGACACCGCCACCCAGCCCCGACTCACCATTTCGTGGAGCATGGGGCGTCCCATTTCACTCTTGTCCCCAAAGATCCACGATCCGCCGTGCACATAGAGCATCACCGGGGCACCGGCCGGCGTGGTCGGGAGCCGCCACACGTCGAGGCGGTGACGTGGGGCAGGACCGTAGGCCACGTTGTGGCGCAGGTGCAACGTGCGGGGATGAAACGACCATTGCAGTGCCGTTCGCCACCAGTTTCCGAAGCGGTCCTCGCGATGGGTCGGTACCCTCAGTGGTGCGCGCGGGGATTTTTCCAGTTGACGGCGCACCACCGCGGGGGCACGAAGTTGTACTCCGATCAGCGCCAGGTTGGCTGACACCGACATCGTCGCCACCGTGAGCAACACGTCACGACCGAGTTCGGTGGGCCAACTCCACCACCACTGCACGACCAGAATCAGCGCCTGCCAGCCGATCGCGTGGGCGGGGAGTTCTCCAGCGGCCCAGCCCACGGGCCAGGCCAGTATGGCGAAGAAGCCGCGTCGTGAAGGGCGCAGAGCCGTGAGTGCCGACACCACGAGAAAGGCGCTGAGCACCACGGTCACCACGAGCACCACTCCATTGTGGCCGCTCGGGGACTCGCCCGCGTCCGGTGGGTAGCGTGACACCATGACTTGGCCCACCGCCCTTGAACGTCTCCGTGGCACCGTGGGGGTGTGGACCACCACCCACGAATCGTTGCCACCCGAACGCAGTGGTGACGTGGCCCGTGCACTCGAGGACATGGGCTGGGCCGCGATGTGGATACCCGAAGCCTGGGGCCGCGAGGCATTCACGTCGTCGCAGCTTCTGCTCGCGGCCACGTCGAAAATCGTCATCGCTACGGGAATCGCCAATATCTGGGGCCGCGATGCGGTGAACGCCGCCAATGCGCTGCGCACCTTGACCGCGGCGTACGGTGAGCGCTTCGTTCTCGGACTCGGCGTGTCACACCAGCCGTTGGTGGAGCGACTGCGCGGACACGACTACAACAAGCCCGTGGCCGCCATGCGCCAATTCCTCGAAGCGATGAACGAAGCGCCGATGTTCTGCCCCGAGGGGCAGGTTCGCGGCGCGCGGGTCATTGCGGCCCTCGGGCCGGCCATGTTGGCGTTAGCCAACTCGCACGCCGACGGCGCCCACCCCTATCTGGTGACCCCGGCGCACACCGCCACCGCCCGGGCCGCTCTCCCGAATGGATTCATCGGCGTCGAGCAGGCCGTCGTCGTGGGCGCAGACCGCGAGGAGTTCCTACGGCGAGCTCACGCCCACCTGGAGATATACACCGGCCTCGACAACTACAAAGCGAACTGGCGTCGCCTGGGATTCATCGAAGATGATTTCGTGCGGGGCGGTTCCGAGCGGCTCTGCGACGCCCTGGTCGTCCACGGAGACCCGTCGACCATCGCCCAACGGGTCGAGGAGCACCACGAGGCCGGAGCCGATCACGTCTGCCTCCAGGTGCTCGGCGCCGACCCCTTCACACCCCCCTACGACGACTGGGCCGCACTGGCCGCGGTGCTTCACGAATGATTATCGACCTCACCTTCAACGTGGCTGCCCCACCCGACCAGGTGTGGGAGGAACTGCGGCACGTGTCACGCCACGTGGACTGGATGGCTGACGCCGAGTCGATCGAGTTCCGCACGACCCAACGCGAGGGGGTCGGGGTGGAGTTTGACTGTCGCACCAAGGTTGGCCCCTTCCGACTGACCGACCGGATGACGATCACCAACTGGGTGGACGGCGTCTCCATGGGAGTGCGTCATGTGGGCCTCGTCACCGGAGAAGGACAGTTCACTTTGACGCCGACCGCGTCAGGAACAGCAGTGCGGTGGCGCGAAGAACTTCGTTTTCCAATGTTCTTAGGTGGCGAGTTAGGAACATTGTTCGCGCGTCCGATACTGCGAACAATTTGGCGTGGCAACTTGCGTCGACTCGCCGCAATTGTGACGAGGTAGTCAAGACGATTCACCCGGTTGGTGTCACACGGCGCGGTTAGCGTGAGCGCCGTGATGTCTCCACTCGACGACAACGCTACGCAGAGTGCACTCCTCGAAGCGACGATCGCCTTCTTGGAGGAACACGATGAAGCGAAGTTGCGCGTCAAGACAATCTGCGTGAACGCGAGCCTCACCTCGAGCGTGATCTATTCACGCTACGGATCACGCGAAGGCTTGATAGACCGGGCCTACATCGAGATCTACCGACGCGCGTGCGATGGTTCGTTGCAACACGGTCGTGAGTGGGCCTCGCGCATTTCGAAGGACACCCCCGCCCTCGCC
>CAXBRI010000062.1:0-6676 GCA_963978125.1 uncultured bacterium
CAGCACCGGCGGATCGAATCGCAGGCTCTCCTCGACCGCCGTCTCACAATACGAACGATCCACCAGCAGGCGCTCCCACAACTCCCGCCGCTCGAGCAACCGGTACACGAGATTGGTGATCAGCGATGTCGTCGTCTCGTGACCGGCCACCATGAACTGCGACAGCATGTTCGCCATCTCACCCTCGGGCATCAGCGCACCGTCGAACTCGCGCATGGCGTAGGTCTTCAGCAGACCGTCGGGGACCGGTTCGCCGGCGCGTACGGCGCGCACCTTCTCCAATAGATACCTGCGCAGATCACCGAGAGCAGGACCGGCCAGGTATGGATCGGACAGACCCTTCACCAGTTCATCGGCCCAGGCCTTGATGCGATCGCGATCGGCCCGGTCGACGCCCATCATGTCGATGAAGCCGAGGATGGGGATCGGCAGGGCGAAACCGTCGTGCAGTTCGAACGGTTGCGGTGACGCCGCCATCACGGCGGCCATGTCCGCCGCGATACCGCGCGTCCGATCGATCAGTTGCGCGACCTGCACGGGGTTGAACTCGGCGCGGGCGAACTTGCGTCGCTGCGTGTGCTCGGGCGGGTCGAAACGCTGAATGTCACCCCGCCGTTCGGGACCGGCGTAGCCCACGCCCGGACCCAGCTGGTTCGACCAGTGCCACGGGTCGGTGAGGATGCGGTGCACGTCGGTCTGGCGCGACAGCGTGTACACGGGATGGCCGAACTGCTCCGTGCGGTGCACGGGACACCGCTCGCGCAGCCAGGCGTAGGCCGGGAACGGATCGGCCACCGTGTCGGGGGCCAACGGGTCGTAGGACGAGACCTCGGTCATGTCCCGTACCGTAGAACGAAACGACCCCGGCTGCCGCCGGGGTCGTTCGAGGACATCTTCGGTTCGTGCTGCCGGGCGACCCGGCCTCGCTCACTCGCCTTCGAGCGGAAGGACGTCGACGATCTTGCGACCGCGGCGCTCGCCGAACTTCACGTGGCCGTGAGCCGTGGCGAACAGGGTGTCGTCGCCGCCGATGCTGACGTTCTTGCCCGGGTGGAACCGGGTGCCGCGCTGACGGACGATGATGGTGCCGGAGTGGATGAGCGTGCCGTCGAACACCTTCACGCCGAGGCGCTGTGCGTTCGAGTCACGACCGTTCTTGGTTGAGCCGGCGCCCTTGGTCTTCGACATGGTTGCTCAGCCTTTCGTGATCTTGGTGATCTCGACGGTGTGATAGTGCTGACGGTGACCCCAGCGCTTGCGCTGGATGGCCTTCGCCTTGTAGGTCAGACCCCGGATCTTGGGGCCCTTCTCCTCCCCCACAACCGTGGCGGTCACGGTGGCACCCGCGAGGGCGGGGCCGGCCAAGACCTTGTCCCCGTCAACAACGAGAACGGGCTGGAGCGAGATGGACGAACCGACGGCCTCGGAGCGCAGGTCGACCCGGACCACTTGGCCCTCGGTCACGCGCTCCTGGCTGGTTCCGACACGGATGACTGCGTACATAGGATTTCCCATCATAGTCGCTGGGCGGAGGGACCGAAAAGCCTCTAGAGGCCGGTTTCGACCACGAATCCGCGGCCGTCGCAGACCGCACAAACATGGGAGACCGACTCCAGCAGGCCCTCATTCACGCGCTTGCGGGTCATTTCCACCAGTCCGAGTTCGGAAATGTCGAAGACCTGGGTCCGGGTCTTGTCCCGGCTGAGGGCCTGACGAAGCGCTGAGGCAACGGCCTCACGATTGGCCTTGGCCTCCATGTCGATGAAGTCGATCACGATGATGCCGCCGATGTCGCGCAGGCGAAGCTGGCGGGCCACCTCTTCGGCCGCTTCAAGGTTGTTTCGGAAAACCGTCTCTTCGAGGTTGGTCGAACCGACGTTCTTTCCAGTGTTGACGTCGATAACAGTCAGCGCTTCGGTCCGTTCGATGATGAGCGAACCACCCGACGGCAGGAAGACTTTGCGATCCAGAGCCCGGTGGAGCTGCTCGTGCACGAAGTACCGCTCAAACAGGGGCAGCTCCTCGCTGGAACGGTCGTAGTACTCGATGCGATCGGCCAGTTCGGGGTTGACCGCCAGCACGTACTCGCGCACCTTTTCGTAGAGGTTCTTGTCGTCGATGATGACGCCGCGGTAGTCGTCATTGAGCTCTTCGCGAAGCACGCGCACCGCGAGGTCGAGGTCGCGGTACACCAGACGGGGCTGATTCGACTTCCCGACTTCGGCCTCGATGGCCGCCCACTTCTCGGCGAGCGAGGCAACGTCACGCGACAGGTCGTCGGCCGACACTCCCTCGGCCGCCGTGCGGATGATGATGCCGTGACGCTCTGGCTTGACCTCGTCAATGATTTTGCGCAACCGACGACGCTCACCGTCGGGCAGGCGCTTGGAGATGCCCACCACTGACGAATTCGGAACGAGGACGGCGAAGCGACCAGGCAGGGAGACTTCTTGGGTCAAACGCGCACCCTTGGCGCCGATGGCGTTCTTGGTTACCTGGCAGACAATCGTCTGGCCACCGCGCAGCAACTCCTCAATCCTCTTCGTGTTTGCTGGAGCGGACCCCTCGATGTCGTCATCCACGAGCGACACGTCGGCGCGGTAGAGCACCGCGTTCTTGGGGATACCAATGTCCACGAAGGCCAGTTCCATGCCCGGGAGAACGTTCTGAACCCGTCCGACGTAGATGTTGCCGTCGATTTGGTTGGTCTCGTCAGCCATCTTGGCGACGCGGTATTCCACCATCGAGCGGCCCTCAAGGGTGGCGATGTGAGTGGCGTTCTTGGTGGTGTGCACACACATGAGGTAGCGCCCCTGGGCGCGTCCGCGGCGCTCACCGCCACGACGATTGCGCTTACGACGCGGCTCGCTGGCACCGCCGTCGGGAGCCGAGGCCTCGACCGGGGCTTCGCTACGAACGGCCGGGGCCTTCGGGGTGTTCGATCCCCCGCCTTGGCCTCCGCCACCGCCACGTCCACGTCCGCCCCGGCGTCGGCGATTACCGCCGCCTTGGCCGCCCTGCGAGCTCTGGCCACCGCCGCTCGTGGGCGCACTAGGGGCCGCGGGGCGGGTGTCGCCCACTTTGGGCGCCGGACGGGTGTCGCCGATTTGAGGCTTAGGCGCGGAGGGGGTCGAAGAACTTGATTCGTCGGACATGGTGAGAACTCCTTGGGATGAAGGCGGTGGCCGATTCGGCCGATCCGCCGTGAGGGGCGGGCCGGAGAGCGGCCGCGCCGTAGGTATCAATCAGGCGTGGGAGGACGGAAGTGCCAGCCAGGACCATAACAATCACGAGGCTCAGAACTTCCATAACAGCGAACGACTTTCTGTGAGGAGCCTCCGCCTCGGGCGGCCGGTTCCAGCGAACTCATCGTGGGACATTCGCCCACCCAACACCTTCCAGTGTACTCCGCGGCCCCTAACCGCCGGGAACGGGGATGGTCGTGGTCGGCGAAGAGCCCGGCGTGGCGAGATTGGCGCGCAGATGCAGGGGTCGCACGGGGTGGGCGACGAGATAGTTGAAGGCCTTGGCTACCACGGGAGCGGCAGCCGACGCTCCGTATCCACCTTCACCGATGACGCACAGAACTACGTACTTCGGGTGGGCAGCGGGGCCGAATCCGACGAACCACGAGTTGGGCTCTTGCCCGGGTGCGTTCGATGCAGTTCCGGTCTTGCCCGCCACCACGAACGAATTCATGTTGAACTGGGCGTACTGCTTGAAGGTGTAATACGCGGTGCCGTCGGGATTGTTCACCACGCCGATGAGACCCTGGAGAATCGGGTTCCTCACTCGTGGCGGTAACGACACCCGGTTCACGATTCGTGGTTGGTACCGAATGATCACTTTGTTATGAGCGTCAATCACCGCGGCGGCCACTTCCGGTGCGTGGACCGTACCACCATTGGCGAACGTGGCGTAGGCCGTGGCCATCGCAATGGGCGAGACGGCCGTCGACCCCTGACCGAAGGCCATCTCCAGGTTGTCGCCGGTGAACCACCCGACATTGGGAAAAGCCCGTGGCGCAAGCGCGTGCAACTGCTCGCGCACAGTTGGCGAGTCGACACGACCAGATACCTCGTTGGGCAGGTCGATGTTGGTCGAGGACGACAGTCCGTACCGCGCCGCGACGTCTTGAATCGGCGTGGTGCCGTAGCGTTTTTGTTGGGACCAGAACAGATAGCCCAAGTTGTAGAAGTAGTAGTCCGACGACTTAGCGATTGCCATGGGAAGGTTGATCTGTCCGAGGCCCGACAGTTCGTCGTCATGGAACACGCAACCGTGATAACCCTGAAGACAACCCGGCACCTTGTAGGTGCCCGTGTCGTTGATGTACTGCCCCGGCGAGAGAATGCCGGTCTGCATCTGAGCGGTCGCCGAAATCATCTTGAAAGTGGATCCGGGCGTGTAGAGACCTTGGATGGCGAAGTTATTGAAAGCACCCTCGCGCAACAGACCGTGAAACTCCGCATTCGACAGTCCGTTGACAAAGGAGTCGAGGTTGAAAGACGGATAGCTGGACATGGCCAAGACGGCACCGGTATTGGGCTCCAGAACGATGGCCGCTCCATCAACCGCCGGAGGGAGTCGACCCGACTTGGGATCGGGCGTGCGCCGTGTGGCCAGAATGTCTGCGGCCAAGTAGGTGTCGAGAGCGTGCTGGAGCCCCATATCGATATTGAGTACTACCGAATCACCGAGTCGAGGTTGCGTGGTCTTGGTGGAACCGAGAATTTTGTTCTGCGCATTCACCTTGATAACGATGGTGCCGTCACGGCCGCGTAAGTAGCGCTCGTAAAAGGATTCGATCCCCGTCTTGCCAATCTGAGACGTGGTCGAGTAGCCCTGATTGGGGTGCGCCGCGATTTCCTCTCCGGTAATCGGCCCCACGTAACCGAGAACCTGACTCGCGTACTGCCCACCGAGCGGATAAGAACGCACGGCCTCGGTCTGGACACTGACGCCTGGGAATTCGTTGGGGTGTAGGTGCAGGTACTCGACCACGCTGGCTGGCGCGTTGCGCAAGATCGGTACCGGCTGGTATTGGTCGTACTGGGTGTTGGCGAGGGCCGCGTCAATGCGACGCACTGACACGTTCGTCAGGCTCGCGAGAGCACCCTTGATTGCGGGGTGCAGGTCGGCCTCGGCCCGCGAGAGTCGAATCGTGACCGTTGTCTTGTTGTCGACCAGCGGCCGGCCTGAGCGGTCAAGAATCAATCCGCGCGTTGCGGGGATGATTGAGGTCCGCAGGGAATTCGACTGAACTGTGGCCACCGACGATTCGTAGTGGATGACCTGTAAGTCGTACAGCCGGACAACCACCAGCACGAGAAGGGCCACGAAGAAGCCCCCGATGATCTGCCAGCGGCGCTGGGGGCGATGAGTGACCTCATCCGGAGAAGCGACGAGGTCACGCAGTCCAACACCACGGCGTTCGTGAATAGAGCGACCGCGACCCCGAAATGGGTTCAGGTTCTCCCACGGGCGCCAACGCCTCGAATACCACGGAGCCGTCGGACGTTCACGCCACGAACGCTTCATACGCGCCGACGTCCCGTTCCACCAGCCAACCACCGGGCCACTCGCATGACCGGTCGGGCGAGCAGTCCGAAAGCGAGCAGATTGGTGAGCATCGAAGCCGTGAGGCCGCCGCGCCACAGTCCCAGATCGAGAACGAAGAGACCACATACGCAGTACAGGAGTGGAGCGACGCTGCCAGCGCCAGCGGCCAAAATCGGCGCGACCCAGAGAGCCGAGGAGTCGAGGTCACCCACTCCTTCGCGGCCTAGACGCGCCGCCCCGTAGGCCAGGGCGGCGCCCGCCACGGCGGTCAGTCCAAAGGGCGTCGTCGCGTGAGCATCGAACAAGAGTCCGCACACGACACCCGCGGTCACTCCGAGTGCGGTCTCCCCCACCAACCCGAGACACAAGGGCCACAGCCACACGAGCATGATGACGGCTCCGAACACCCGAAGTGACGACAGCAGCGAGAGCTGAATCGCCACCACCACAATCGACACCAACACGACCGGAGCCGCGAAGCGATTCACGTGGACGGCTCCCAGATGACGACATCGACGATGGCGAGGTTCTTCAGATCGGCGACTGGAGACAGCGTGAGGTCGTACGTTGCCGCACCGGGCGTCAGGCGAACCTTGGTCACCATCGCGACGGGCAGGCCTTCAGGGAACAAACCACCCTGCAGCCCATCGGTGAAGAGTTGCGTACCCGGGGTGATGCCCGCGGAGAGAGGGACGGCCGTCGCCGCCAATCCGCCATCAACGCCACGTCCCGTCACCAGGACCGAAGGCTCCTTCACCCCGAAGGTCGCCCCCAGAATGCTGTTCTGATCGGTGATGAGCCGCACCGTGGCGCCATGGGGAGTGGTGGAGACGACCCGACCGACCAGTCCTCCGTTCGCGACCACGGGCATACCGGCCAGAACCCCGTCGACACGACCCTTTGAAATATCGAAGGTGGCCGCAAAATTCGTCGGTGACAAGGTGGTCACCGACGCCGCCACCAACATTGTGGGTTACTACCGAGTCATCACACCTGATGCGGCCAACGCCATCGGCCGTCAATATTCAGAATCGCTTTTTGATTTATCGCCTCTGGAACACTTGCGCTCGAAACTGATCGAGATAGACCGATCATGCATTGATCCTTGTCACCG
>CAXBRI010000063.1:0-6638 GCA_963978125.1 uncultured bacterium
AATAAAAATGATATATCACAAATAAAAATGCAAAATGAAGTAATTAAGAATAAGGAATTCTTAAGAATTAAAGATAAAATTATATTAATAGAATAAATGAGTTGTCCTTACAGGCATATATTAGGTAAAGAGGGTGAAGGTGTGCATTCATATCGAGTTTTTGATATAGCAATTATAGATGTCATATTTACAATTATTGGAGCATTTATAATAAGTTATTTATTTAATTATAATTTTTTTATTGTTTTGATTTGTTTATTTGTATTGGCAATAATTTTACATCGAATTTTTTGTGTTAATACAACAATTAACAAATTTATTTTTGGAATTGTATAATTTTTTTATAAATATTAATTAGTAAATGTCTCCTAAAAAATAATCATCAACCGAAATCTTTTATTGAATTATTAAAAAAACAAATAAATTAACATTAAACAATAATAAATCTATTTAGAAATATTGCCCACCCACTAACTCGCCCGAATCACCGGCACGACCCCTCGAGCGGGGGCTAGTGTCGCAGACGAATCACACCTCCGGGCGGTCGGGTCCGCGGTGGGGACCATCTCGGGCCCGCGTTCAACCAACAACCAAAGGGAGCAGTTATGCGCAAAATCCGTCGTCTCGCGGCGGTACTCGGAACGGGTTCGCTCGTCCTGGGTTCGTTCACGGTGGCCGCCACGACCACCGCGGTATCAGCCGGTGCTGCCGGCAACTTCAAGGCCTGCGTCGTCACCGACACCGGTGGTATCAACGACAAGTCGTTCAACTACTCGGCCTACAAGGGTGCGTTGGACGCGGCGGCGCAGAACGTCAACGTTCAGCCGTCGTACCTGTCGTCGACCTCCGCGTCGGACTACCAGCCCAACATCGCCCAGTTTGAAAATGACGGTTGCGGCATCATCGTGACGGTCGGCTTCTTGATGGGTGACGTGACCCACACGGCCGCTTCGGGCGCGTCGGGCCAGAACTTCGCCATCGTGGACCAGCCGTCACAGGACAACAACGTTCTGGGTCTGCAGTACCGCACCGACCAGGGCGCCTTCCTCGGCGGTTACCTGGCCGCGGCCTCGTCCAAGACCGGCAAGGTTGCCACCTACGGTGGACTCAACATCCCGCCGGTCACGATCTACATGAACGGATTCGTGGCGGGTGTGCGTTACTACAACAAGGTGAACGGCAAGCACGTGAAGGTCCTCGGTTGGACCCCCAAGACCGGCAGCACCTGCGGCTTCTCGGGCTGTGACGGAACTGGTTCGTTCACTAACGACTTCGGTGACCAGACCAAGGGTAAGACCATCACCACTGGCTTCTTCGCCGCGGGTGCGGACATCGTTTTCCCGGTCGCCGGTTCGGTGGGCCTCGGTTCGATTGCCGCCGCCAAGCAGGCCGGCACCGGCCACTCGGTGATGTGGGTGGACGTCAACGGCTGCGTCTCGGACGCCGCCGACTGCAAGTGGCTCATCGGTTCGGTCACCAAGGGTGTCGAGCCCTCGGTGCGCGACGCCGTCCTCCTGGCCGCCAGTGGCAACTTCCAGGGTGGCAACTACACCGGCACCTTGAAGAATCAGGGCACCGACCTCGTCTACGGCGGCATCAAGGTCCCGGCTTCGCTGCAGTCGAAGATCGCCACCATCAAGGCGGGCATCATCTCGGGCAAGATCTCGGTCGACCCGAACAAGTACCCGGCGAACTAGTTCGCCCTCCGCGGTAGCGGAGTAGCCAAAAGAGCCCGGTCCGTACGGACCGGGCTCTTTTGCTGACTACCATGACTCCGATGCGGGTCGAACTTCGGGGAGTGACCAAGCGCTTCGGCAATTTCACCGCGAACGACGGCATCTCCCTCACCGTCGAACCCGGCCAGATTCACTGCCTGCTCGGAGAGAACGGAGCCGGTAAATCGACGTTGATGAACGTCCTGTTCGGTCTGTTGCGGCCCGACGAGGGTGAGATCCTGATCGACGGAAAGCCCGTGCAGTTCGCCGACTCCGGAGAGGCCGTCCGGGCCGGCATCGGTATGGTGCACCAGCACTTCATGCTGGTTCCGGTCTTCTCGGTCACAGAGAACGTGGTCCTCGGTTTCGAACCCACCCGGTGGCTCGACCAACTCGACCGCTCGGCGGCCCGCCAATCAATCCTCGACGCGTCGGCGCGCTACGGCCTCGACGTCGACCCCGACGCCGTGGTCGAAGACCTGCCCGTCGGCATCCAGCAGCGCGTGGAGATTCTGAAGGCTCTCAATCACGACGCCGACCTGCTCATCCTCGACGAGCCGACTGCGGTGCTCACGCCCCAGGAAATCGACGCCCTCATGGGCATCATGCGTTCGCTCGCCGACGCCGGAAAGTCCATTCTCTTTATTTCCCACAAGCTCCGCGAAGTGCGCGCCATCTCGGACGTCATCACCGTCATCCGCCAGGGCCGGGTCGTCGGACAGGCACTTCCCAGCGCGAGTGAGGCGGAATTGGCCTCGCTCATGGTCGGCCGCGATGTGAATCTGACCGTCCAGAAGGACGCCCACGAAGCCGGCGAGCCGCTGTTGCGCGTGCGCGACCTCGTGGTGCGTGATGACCGCGGCGTGGCGGTCGTGGATCACGTGTCGCTCGACGTGCGCGCTGGAGAGATTGTGGCCCTCGCCGGAATTCAGGGAAATGGGCAAACCGAGTTCGTCGAGGCCCTGGCCGGCGTGCGTCCGGTGGAGTCGGGGGCCATCGAAATGTCGGGTCGCGATCTCACGAACCACACGCCCCGGGAAATTCTTGACGCCGGTTTCGCCCACGTACCCGAGGACCGCCAGCGTGACGGACTCGTGCTGACTCTCTCGGTCGCCGACAACCTCGTGCTGAACACGCCACGTCGCGAACCTTTCGCCCACCGGGGAACCCGGCGCCTGTCGGCAGTCCGAGCCAATGCCGACGAGCGCATCAACCAGTTCGACATCCGCACCGAATCGGCCGAGTCGGCCGTGGGTTCACTATCGGGCGGAAACCAACAGAAAGTCATCGTGGCCCGCGAGTTGTCCCGCGACGCCGACGTCATCGTGGCCGCCCAACCGACCCGTGGTCTGGACGTGGGTTCCATCGAATACGTCCATCAGCAGATTGTGCGCCAGCGAAACGCCGGTCACGCGGTGCTGATCGTCTCCTCCGAACTCGATGAGGTGCTGGCCCTGGGTGACCGTGTCGCCGTGATGCACCGGGGCTCCATCGTCGGCATCGTTCCGCCGACCACGAGCCGCGAACAGATTGGCCTTCTCATGGCCGGCGTCTCCGAGGAGACGAGGTGAGGAATCGCGCGCGCCGCTTCGTCGACTGGGTTGCGACCAACCCCGTCGTAGCCACCCTGCTCGCCATCGTGCTCGGCCTGCTCGTGGGTGCCGTCGTCATTATCGCGACCACCAGTGACGTGCTGAACGCCTGGCGCCACGTGTTCTCCAGTTGGGGCGCCCCCGGTCACGCCCTCAAACTGAGCTTGGACAACGTCGGTGCGGCGTACCGAACGATGCTGGTGGGCTCACTCGGCAATCCGAGCGCCTACTGGCACACGATCACGTCGGGTGCCGACGCGACGTCGACGTTCACACCCATCTCGGAGACCCTCACCTACGCGATACCACTCGTCATCGTGGCCATGGGCGTAGGCGTGGCATTCCAAACCGGCATCTTCAACATCGGGGCCAACGGCCAGGCCATCATGGGCGGTATCGCCGGCACGGCGGCCGGTTCGATGATTCACCTGCCCACCGTCATCCACATCCCCGTCGTTCTGATCTGCGCCATCATCGGCGGTGTCATCACCGGACTCGTGCCGGGACTTCTCAAGACCTACACCGGTGCCCACGAGGTCATCGTGACCCTGATGCTCAACTACGTGGTGCAGGCCTTCCTTCTCTACGTCCTTCTGTCCACCCCTCTGCAGTTGCCCGGTCAGCCCAACGATGTGTCGCGCAACCTCGACCCGTCGGCTCGACTCGCGCCGATTTTCGGCACCAGCAGCGGCTTGCGGGTTAGCTGGGCGATTCTCATCGCGGCGACCGTCGTGGCCTTCGGCTGGTGGTTCCTCGAGCGTTCGTCGCTGGGTTTCGAGTTCCGCGTCACGGGCGCCAACCCCCACGCCGCGCGCACGGCCGGTATCAACCCGCGGCGCATCATTCTTCTCGTCTTCGTGATTTCGGGTGGGCTGGCCGGATTGGCCGGTTACGCGGCGGCGGCATCGACCACCTACAACCTCTCGGGTGGCTTTCTCGTGGGCAGCGCCAACATCGGCTTTACCGCCATCACCGTGTCCCTGCTCGGACGTAACCGTCCACTGGGCATCGTGCTGAGTTCGCTGCTCTTCGCGGCCCTCAACGTCGGCGGTCGCACCATGCAGGCGCGCACCGGCATCCCCCTCGACCTCGCCACCGTGGTACAGGCCGCCGTCGTTCTCTTCGTGGCGACGCCGATCATGGTCAAAGAGATCTTCCGTCTCCGTACCGGAACGGGACCTCGCGTCGCCCTGGCGACTCAAGGATGGAGTTCGTGAAGAACGACCGGCGCACCCTGGTCATCGGCGTGTTGACCTCGCTGGTGGGCCTGCTCACGATCGGCGTTTTCGCCCTGGGCGTGCCGGGTGACGCACAGACCACGCTCACCTTCTCCCCGCTCAACCTGAGCGGCGTGGTGCCGTGGAACCTCAACGACTGGAACCTGCCGGTTCGCGGCGCCAACCTCGTGCTCGGCCTCATCGCCTTGGCGCTCGGCGTCGAAATTCTGGTGCGTCGCCCCCGGCGGGCGGTAGTCGCCCGGTTCGGCGGAGCCACCGTCATGTTGTTCTTCGCGCTGTTGCTGTGGGCCGGTCGCACCGGTGGGCCGAGTCCTATCAACTTCGTCAACGTCACCGCGATGCTGGTCGGCTGCTCGACCATCACCATGGTCCTCATCTACGGCGCACTCTCGGGCGTCCTGTGCGAACGCGCCGGTGTGGTCAATATCGCGATTGAGGGTCAGTTCATCGGCGGAGCCTTCGTCGGGGCGGTCATCGCCTCAATCACCAACAACTTCTTTTTGGCTGCCGCCGGCGGCGCGTTGATCGGCGCCCTCCTCGGTGGCGTGCTGGCCTTCCTCGCCCTGCGCTACCAGTCCGACCAGATCATCGTCGGCGTCGTGCTCGTCTCCATGCTCCAGGGTCTGTCGGCCTACCTGAACCTCCAGGTGCTCACCCCCTACCCGCAGTACAACACGGGCAACTTGGCCCCGGACCTGCCGATCCCGTTGCTGGCCAAGATCCCCGTTTTGGGTCCGACCTTCTTTAACCAGAGTGGTTTCTTCTACCTCATGGTCATCCTGGTCGCGGTGATCAGCTTCGGGCTCTTCCGCACCCGGTGGGGTCTACGGGTGCGTGCCGTGGGCGAACACCCCAAAGCCGCCGAATCGGTCGGCATCAACGTGGTACGCACCCGCTACATCAACGTCATCCTCGGCGGTGCCGTGGCCGGCTTGGGCGGCGTGGCGCTCACCTCGTGCGTCACCCAGTTCACCCCGGGCGTGACCTCGGGATTCGGTTACATCGCCCTCGCGGCCCTGATATTCGGTCGCTGGCGCCCCTCGGGCGCGGTCACCGCGTCGATCATCTTCGGCCTCTCGGTGTACCTCGCGACCAACCTCGCCACCTACGTGGTGCCAATCCCCAGCTCGATACTGGTCATGGTCCCCTACGTGATCACCATCGCCGTGGTCGCCGGTCTCGTGGGCCGGGTGCGCGCCCCCGCCGCCGACGGTATTCCTTACCAGCGGGCCTGACCCTCGCTGCCTCCACCGGCCACCACCACGGCGGCCGCGGCCATCGCCTCGTGAAGCGCCCCGGCTAGGTCCACCCCTCGCAGACGAAGCCCTAAGTACGTCCCCGTCGTGGCGTCCCCCGCTCCGGTCGTGTCAACCACCACCGTGGCCTCGCTCGGCGCGGCGACCACCACGTCACCGCGTTGGGCCCAGGCACCGCGTGGCCCCAGCGTGACCACCACCTCGGTGAACAACTCGGCGAGATCGGCGAGCGCGTCATCAATATCGTCGCGTCCCATCAAGACAAGGGCCTCTTCCTCGTTGGCGAAGAGCATGGTCGCGTGCTCCGCGGCGGCCCGGAAGACGTCGGGGCCCACCACCCGAAGCGGGCCCACCGAGCAGACATCCACGGAGGTTCTCGCGCCACGGGCGTGAGCGGTCCGCAGTGCGCCGACACCCGCCAACCGCGTCGATTCGTCGAGCAGGGTGTAGCCCGACACGTGCACGTGATCGAAACCCTCGGCAATCAGATCAATCAGGAACTCGAGGGAGAGTCCGGAGTTGGCCCCCCGGTCGGTGAGCATGGCGCGCTGACCAGTCGAAGGGTCGATGACGGCCACCACGGTGCCGCTGCTCTCGCTGGTCACCTGAAGCCGCGGCGTGACCCCGGCTCGTTGCAGAGCGTCTTCGACGACTACCCGGACCGCGTCATCTCCGGCCGCACCGGTGAAGGTCACGTCAGCACCGGAGCGCGCGAGCGCAACGGCCAGGTTGGCGGCGGCTCCACCACGCCCGACGCTGACCCGCGACGGCGTATCGCTGGTGGGTTGCACCGCCCCGTCGGGGCGCACCACGACGTCGAGCATGACGTCGCCAATG
>CAXBRI010000064.1:0-6610 GCA_963978125.1 uncultured bacterium
CCCGTCGCGGAGGTCGACGGCACGCGCTTCCTCGTCGGCACCTGCTCCTGGGCGGACAACACGCTCGTCAAGGACAGCGACTGGTACCCGCGCCGGTCGATGCGGGCCGCGGAGCGGCTCGGCTACTACGCGTCGCACTTCCCGATCGTCGAGGTCGACTCGACCTACTACGCCCTCCCCCACCCGGAGACCGCGGCGCGCTGGGTCGAGCGCACCCCGCCCGGCTTCACCTTCAACGTCAAGGCGAGCGGCGAGATGACCGGCCACCGCCAGGGCCCGGCGCGCGAGACCGCGTTCGCGCTGTTTCGGTCGGCGCTGGAGCCGCTGGAGGTGTCGGGGAAGTGGAAGGGCGTGCTGCTGCAGTACCCGCCGTGGTTCGTGAAGAAGGCGGAGGCGAAGGAGGAGCTGGTCGCGGCCGGGGCGCTCGTCGCGCTCGGCGGCTGGATCATGTGGCGCTGGCAGCAAGCCCGCATCGCGCAACGCGACGCGCGCATCCGGGCGCAGGAGGAACGCGCGAAGCTGGAGATTCAGCTGCAGCAAGCGCGGCAGGTCGAAGCCATCGGCCGCCTCGTGCCCCTCGAGGACGGTGATGTCGGCAGGCAGCCGCGCGTTGAGCGCCCGCATCCACACCGTGGCATCCAGGCCGCTCTGGGTGGTGAACGACACGACCTGGCAGAGGGCGTGCACGCCGGCGTCGGTGCGACCGGCGCCCGTGAGACAGGGCGACTCGGCGAGTTGCAGCGTGGAGGCCATCGTCTCACGCAACAGCCCGACGACCGTGGGGGCGTCGGGCTGCAGTGCGAATCCGTTCAGACCCCGGCCGTCGTAGGCGAGGTCCAGGCGCCAACGCGCCGTGGTGGAATCAGACGAACTCAATGCGCGCCATCGGGGCGTTGTCACCCTGACGCGGACCGAGCTTCAAGATGCGGGTGTAGCCACCCGGACGCTCGACGTAACGCGGCGCGATCTCGGTGAAGAGCTTGTGCGCCATGTCCTTGTCGCGGATCAGACCCACGATGCGACGGTGCGCGTGCACCGAACCCTCGGGGCTGTTCTTGGCGGCGGTGACGACCTTCTCGACGACGGGACGCAGCGCCTTGGCCTTAGCCTCGGTCGTGACGATGGCCTCGGCCGCGATGAGCTGGGCGACGAGGTTGCCCATCATCGCCTTCTGGTGCTTGGCGTCGCCGCCGAAGCGCTTGCCCTTGGTGGGGGTACCGCGCATGACTACTCCTCCACGCGCAGCGCCAGGCCGCGCTCTTCGAGACGGTCGACGACGTCCTTCAGGGAAGTCGCACCGAAGTTAGTGATCGAGGTCAGGTCACGCTCGGTGGCGTTCACCAGCTGCGCGACGGTGTTGATACCGGCGCGCTTGAGGCAGTTACGCGAACGCTCGGTGAGGCCGAGTTCCTCGATGCGGATGTCGAGCTCGCTGGCGACGGCCTGGGCCTGACCCACGTCGCCGAGCTCCAGGGCCGGTGCCTCCTGGTCCACGTCGGCGATCAGGCCGACGAGGGTCCCAAGGGTCTTACCGGCCGAGGCGAGCGCCTCACGGGGGGTCAACGAGCCGTCGGTCTCGATCTCGAGAACGAGCTTGTCGAAGTCCTTGCTCTGGCCCTCGCGGGTGGGCTCGACCTCGAAGCTCACGCGGCGCACCGGCGAGAAGATGGCGTCGAGCGGGATGACACCGATGCTGCCGGCACCCTTGTTGCCGTCGGCACCGACGTAGCCTTTGCCACGCTCGACCGTAAGGTCGAAGGCCAGGTGCGACTTGGCGCTGGTGAGGTAAGCGATGTGCAGGTCGGGGTTCTTCACCTCGACGTCGGCCGTGGTCGACAGGTCGCTCGCGAGGACGGGGCCCTCGCCGGTCTTGTCGAGACGCAGCGTCACGGGCTCGTCGCTGTGGACCACGAGCAGTAGGTCCTTCAGGTTCAAGCAGATGTCCTGGACGTCTTCCTTGACCCCGTCAACAACGCCGAACTCGTGGAGCACGGCATCGAACTTGACGCGGGTGGCGGCGGCGCCGGGAATCGACGACAAGAGGGTCCGGCGCAGCGAGTTGCCGAGCGTGTGGCCGAAGCCGGGGTCCAGCGGTCCGACCTCGAAGGTCTGGACGTTGTTGACCTCTTCACCGCGGGCCTCGACCGTGGGGCGTGAAATAAGCAGCATGGGTACTCCTGATCTAGTTGGTCGGGGTTACTTCGAGTAGAGCTCGACGATGAGCTGTTCGCGGATCGACTCGTCGATCTGCTCGCGCTGGGGCACGACGCGCACGGTCACGGCGAAGCCGTTGTCCGAGGCCTCGAGCCAACCGGGCACGGTGCGGTCCAACACGTCGCGGTTGCGCACGACGTTGAAGTTCTCGCGGGTCGCGGGCTTCAGGGCAA
Organism: uncultured bacterium; assembly: GCA_963978125.1. Lineage (GTDB taxonomy): Bacteria > Actinomycetota > Acidimicrobiia > Acidimicrobiales > RAAP-2 > RAAP-2. The sequence goes on from CAXBRI010000064.1 coordinate 2,388, forward strand.
TCACTTCGCCGGGGCGCACCCGGTACGAGGGAATCGTGACGCGCTTGCCGTTCACTGTCACGTGACCGTGGCGGACGAACTGGCGGGCCTGGGCGCGCGAGGCACCCCAACCGGCGCGGTACGCCACGTTGTCCAGACGCAGTTCGAGGAACACCAGCAGGTTCGTACCGGTCATACCGGGACGGCGGCTGGCCTCTTCGTAGAGGTTGCGGAACTGCTGCTCGAGCACGCCGTAGGTGCGGCGGGCCTTCTGCTTCTCACGCAACTGGTTGAGATACTCCGAGCCCTGACGCTGACGGTCGCGGCCGTGCATTCCCGGCGGGTAGGCGCGGGTCTGACGGTCCGAGTTGTCGGCGACCGGGCACTTCATCGAGAAGCAACGCTCACCCTTCAAGAAGAGCTTGGTGCGCTCACGACGGCAGAGCCGGCAAACGGGTCCTGTGTAACGGGCCATGACTTTCCTTATCCCCGACGACGCTTCTTGGGACGGCAACCGTTGTGGGGCAACGGGGTGACGTCCTTGATGGCGACAACTTCAATGCCGGCCGCGGCCAGCGAACGAATGGCGGTCTCGCGACCCGATCCCGGTCCGCGCACGAGCACGTCGACCTTTTTCACGCCGTGCTCCATGGCCGCGCGGGCGCATTTCTCGGCGGCCAGCTGGGCGGCGTAGGGGGTCGACTTACGCGAACCCTTGAACCCGACCTGACCCGACGAGGCCCACGACACGACGTTGCCCTCGGGGTCGGTGATCGACACGATGGTGTTGTTGAACGAACTCTTGATGTGGGCCACGCCGAAGGAGACGTTCTTGCGCTCCTTCTTACGTCCCTTACGGGCGGTGGCGGCAACAGGCTTAGCCATTACTTGGTCGCTTTCTTCTTACCGGCAACGGTGCGCTTGGGGCCCTTGCGGGTGCGGGCGTTGGTGCGGGTGCGCTGACCGCGGACGGGCAGGCCCTTGCGGTGACGCACACCCTGGAGGCAGTTGATCTCCATCTTGCGCTTGATGTCCTGGGCCACGTCGCGGCGCAGGTCACCCTCGACCGTGATGTTCTGGTCGATGTAGGAACGCAACTTGTTCACGTCGGCCTCGGAGAGGTCCTTGACGCGGGTCGACTCGCTCAGACCGGTCTCGGCGCAGATCTTCTTCGCCGTGGTCGGTCCAATGCCGAAGATGTAGGTGAGCGAGATCACCGTGCGCTTGTCGCGCGGGATGTCAACGCCTGCAATACGGGCCATTCGATTTTCTCCTTAACCCTGGCGCTGCTTGTGGCGCGGGTTCTCACAGATGACGCGGACGTGACCGGCCCGACGAATCACCTTGCACTTCTCGCACATCGTTTTGACGCTGGCACGAACTTTCATATCTTCTCTCTTCGGACCGGAATTATTTGTACCGATAGGTGATGCGACCGCGGGTCATGTCGTAAGGGGTGATCTCGACCTGGACCTTGTCACCGGGGAGAATGCGAATGCGGTGCATGCGCATCTTTCCCGAGCTGTGGGCCAACACGGTGTAACCGTTTTCGAGCTCCACGCGGAACATGGCGTTCGGCAGCGGCTCGACAACCGTCCCTTCGACGGTGAACGCGTCTTCCTTCGGCTTACTCAGGTCCTTCTCCTCACTCGAACGAGCGAACGGGGCCACTCGGCCACGTCGCACAGGTGGTCCGAGGGGCTGCCACGGACCGGCTTTCCAGTCTAGCGATTGGGCACGGTGGCGCAAAAGTCGGAGATTTCCGGCTCTCGGGCCCGGCCGCCCGCCGGAAAATGGGACTACCTACTCTACAGACCCGGCCCGAAAATCGCCCAAAACTGCTTCGTGGCACGTGATCGGGGCCGTCAGCCCCCTAAAGGAACCTCGCTCGAGGGGATTCACGCTGTGCTCGGGAGTCGATGGCATGTCGGCGTCCCGCGCGGTGCGGGCCCAGATGTTTGCCCCCCCGATACTCCATTCGAATCGTCAGCCTCCGCCGTGTTTCTTGTCGCCGCCTCACTGACGCGGAAGACTCGACTACTCAGGCACTTCAACCGGAGGGCCTCTGGTGAGTAACTCCCGCTTGTCGGGAAAAAGGGCGAGGTTCACACGTCAATAGAGCTCGTTCGTGACGACCGCACCATGCGTGAGCTCTCCGAAGCGTTAATGGACATCCAAGGAATTAGAGGCTTCCAAGATTTGCAGGGCTTCATCATCACCGTGGCGTGGCGACTCTGCGACTCCCCCTGCGGCGTATTCGCACAATTTGGCACAGACGGGAATTGCGTGACGAGCACCAGCGTGTGCGGCTGTGGCGATGAGAATCGAGCGACCCTCGTCGCCCAGCGCCAGCATGACCGGCACCACTCGAGTCCCACCTACCCCCTACGCTGGCCACGTGCCCTACGACGAGCGAGACGAGGCCATCCTCGCCGCCACCCAGGCAGAACTTGTCGCCCACGGGGTTCTCGGCCTGCGCGTGGCCAGCGTCGCCGAGGCCTGTGGCGAACCTCTCTCCACGATCTACCGTCTCTTCGCCGACCGTGAAGGGCTCATCGCCACCGCGTTACTGCGCGCCTACAACCGACGCATCGATTCTCTGCTCGAGGCCGCCCGACGGCGAATCGACGACCCGCGGCCGTGGACGCTCGAGGACGTCGTCGCACTCACCCCGACGCCCGCCGAGGCGCTGGAGGACAACTACCGGTTGACCGAACAGATGCTGTGGCTGGCTACCGAACGCGAGGCGGTGGCCCAGGATGTCAACCGCGAGCGGGCGCGCCAGCGTCGGGCGCTGGCCGAGATTCTGGACGAAATCCTCAGCCGTCTCGACCCGGCCGACCGATTCGACCCGCGGATCTACACAATGTTTATCTTCAATCTCAGCCTGGCTCAGAACGAACTGACCGGTGAGGGAGCGATGGGCACCACCGAGTACCGCGAATTCCTGTTGCGCCTATTGCGCGACTCGCGACCGCTCTAGATCGTAAAAACCTCGGGGCCGTCGTCGGTCACACAGATGGTGTGCTCGAAGTGGGCCGAGAGCGAGCCGTCCTCGGTCATCACGCCCCAGCCGTCGTCGAGGACGTAGGAGTCGATGCCGCCGATGTTGATCATCGGCTCGACGGCGAAGACCATGCCCGACTTCAACACCGGCCCGGCGAAACCGGGCCAGTAGTTGGGCACCTGGGGCTGTTCGTGCATCTCGGTGCCGATCGCGTGGCCCACGTAGTCGCGCACGACGCCGTACCCGGCACCCTCGGCGACGGCCTGAACGGCCCGGCCGATCTCGTGCAGGTGATTGCCCACGACCATCTGGTCGATCCCGGCCCACAGGCTGCGCTCGGTGATCTCAATGAGGCGTCGCGCCTCGTCGGAGATCTCGCCCACGCCCATCGTGTAGGCGGCGTCGCCGTGGTAGCCCTCGATGATGGCCCCGCAGTCGATGGAGATGATGTCACCCTCGACCAGCACGTAGTCCCCGGGGATGCCGTGGACGATCATGTCGTTGGGACTGGTGCAGATGACGGCCGGAAAGCCGTGGTACCCGAGGAAGTTGGAGCGGGCCCCGCGCCGGGCGATGACCTCGGCGGCCACCTCGTTGATCTGGGCCGTCGTCACCCCGGGGCGCACGAAGGCCCGGGTTTTTTCGTGCATCTCGGCCACGACCTTGCCGGCGCGGCGCATCTTGTCGAGTTCGTCCTTCGAGCGCCTCACGCCAGGCCCCGGGCGGCCAGGGCCGCTTCGATGTCGGCCGTCACGGTGTCGAGTTCGCGCGCGCCGTCAATCGTGACGAGCAGGCCGCGAGACGTGTAGAAGTCGAGCAGGGGCGCCGTGTCGCGTTCGTAGGCGGCGAGACGGGTCTCAATCGCCGAGGGCTGGTCGTCACCGCGCTGGATGACGTCGCCCCCGCAGCGCGAGCAGGTGCCCGACACGGCCTCGGGGTCGTCGCGCAACAACGAGAAGACGGCGCCGCACTCCTGGCAGACCCGGCGCGAACCGAGCCGCTCGACGACGAGTGACGAGGGGACGTCCAGGTTGATCGCCAGGCTCACGCCCTGCTCGCCGAGTTCGCGCTCCAAGGACTCCCCCTGGCGCAGCGTGCGCGGGTAGCCATCCAGCAGCGCCCCGCGCGAGGCGTCGGGCTGGGCCAGGCGCTCGACGACGAGGGACGTGACGACCTCGTCGGGGACGAGTTCTCCGGCCGCGAGAATCGATTCCACGCGCTGTCCCAATTCCGTGCC
>CAXBRI010000065.1:0-6581 GCA_963978125.1 uncultured bacterium
TTTTTTTTCAAGCAGAAGACGGCATACGAGATAAGGCCACGTGACTGGAGTTCAGACGTGTGCTCTTCCGATCTCCACGAAGCCGAAATCACGCACACCGTGAGCCGCGGCGAGGTGGGCGATGACGGCCTGGATACCACCCTCATTGTCGACCCGCAGGGTGGCGCCGAACGTGACGGCGCCAGTGCCCGACAGGTGCACGGCCCGCATGCGTTTGGTGATCCTCATCGCCCCAAGGTCGTTCGCGACCCGGTCCGAGAGGATGATGCCGTCGACCGAACTGGAGATTCGCTCGAGCGGAGTCATGCCCGACTCGAAGCCAGGCCGAACGGCACACGCGAATAGGGAGTAGCCGCGCAGAGCAGCCTGCGTGGAAGCGCCGCGAATGAGCGCGTCGGTGAAGAGCACGCTCGCGTCCTCTTCTTGGGACGGGTTGAACGTCGCCTGAGTCTCGTCTAGGGGATAGACCAGACCGATGGACCATTTTTTGCCCCCCGACAACGAACGGGCCGCCGACGAGGGGACGAACTGCAGCTGCTTGATGGCGTCGGTGACGCGTTCGCGTGTTTCAGGTCGCACGTGAGCCGCACCGTTCAAGACGCGGCTCACGGTGGCAATGGAGACGCAGGCCACGTCGGCCACGTCGTAGATGGTCGCCTTGCCCCTGCCCACGTCCCCCCCTCAATTTGAAAGCACTTACAATGTAAGCGATTTCAGATAGCGCTTTCGTATCCCCGGCAAAGAAGATTTGCCCTGCACGATAAGGGTTTCGAGTCCAGTAACGTTCTAGTATGCTACTACGCTGATATGCAGGTCATTCCCGCCCTTGATCTTCTCGGCGACGACGTCGTTCGTCTCCACCAGGGCTCGTACGACAACGTGCTCTTTCGGCTCCCTCTCGACACCGTCCTCGACCGGATACTCAGTGAGCGACCAGCCCTCCTACATGTCGTCGACCTTCAGGGGGCCCGCGATGGGCGCTTCCGTACGGAGATTCTCGCACGGATTCTCTCTCGTACCGCCAGCTCTGTTCCCATTCAGGCCTCGGGAGGACTTCGTTCCGTGGAGTCGGCCCGTGAGGTGCTCGACCGAGGCGCCACCCGGGTCATCGTCGGCACCGCGGCCTGGGAGGACGGTGCTCTCCCCCGCTTCATCGAAGCTCTCGGTGACCAGTTAGTCGTCGCTCTCGATATCAAGGATGGAGCCGTGGCCGTTCGCGGCTGGGTCGGATCGAGCGGGCTCTCGCTCGACGAGGCCCTTGAACGTTGTGTCGGGGCCGGGGTGGTGCGACTGCACGTGACGGCCGTCGAACGTGACGGAACCATGCGAGGACCCGACCTCGACCTGTACCAACGCGCGTGTGCGTCGGGTCTGGCTGTGGTAGCCGCCGGTGGCGTGCGCAATGAATCTGACGTGGCGGCATTAGAAGCCGTGGGGTGTGAGGCGGTCGTGATGGGCGTGGGCTGGCTCGCTCGGACCGGGCTCCTCCCCTAGCCTTCTATCCTTTCGAAGCGAGGTGACCATGAGCCGACTCTTCGAACCCCTGACCCTGCGCGGGTTGACCTTCCCCAATCGGGTCTGGGTCGCCCCCATGTGCCAATACTCGGCGTCGACGAAGGGCGTCGTGGGTGACTGGCACCTGGTCCACCTTGGTTCGTACGCCACGGGACGAGCGGGTCTCATCGTGGCCGAAGCCACCGCCGTCTCGCCAGAGGGTCGAATCTCAACCCGGTGTCCGGGCATCTGGGATGACGAGCAGGTCGCTGCGTGGCGCCGCGTCACCGATTTCGTTCACGCCCAGGGTGGCATCATCGCCCTGCAACTCGCCCACGCCGGCCGCAAGGGATCGTTCCACGGCGACACTTTCGCCCACGCCACACCCGAAGAAGGCGGATGGACCACCGTCGCCCCGAGCGCCGTCGCCTTCGAGGACTACCCCACGCCCGTCGCGCTTGATCACGACGATATCGACCGCATCGTAGTTGCCTTCGCCGACGCCACCACCCGGGCGTTGGAGGCAGGATTTGATTTCATCGAGATTCACGCCGCTCACGGGTATCTCCTGCATGAATTTCTCTCCCCTCTCTCAAATCACCGCACCGACGAATACGGCGGCTCATTTGAGAACCGGACTCGGGTCGTGCGACGCGTCGTAGAGGCCGTCCGCGGGCGACTCCCCGACGACCGTCCCCTCTTCATTCGTTTTTCCAGCACCGACTGGGTCGACAACGGCTGGGACCTAGAACAGACTGTGACTCTCAGCGCTCAGCTAAAGGACCTCGGCGTCGACTTGGTGGACGCGTCTTCGGGCGGAAATCTCAACACGAAGATTCCCGTCGCCCCGGGGTATCAGATTCCCTTCGCCGAGGCGATTCGCGCCACCGGCGTGGCCACCAGTGCGGTGGGCCTCATCACCGAACCCGAGCAGGCTCAGGCCGTTCTCGATGAGGGACACGCCGATGCGGTCATGCTCGCTCGGGCATTTCTGCGAGACCCCCACTGGGCCATGAACGCCGCCGAGCGACTCGGTTGCGTAATTCCGTGGAACACTCAATACGAACGAGGTCGCACGGTTCGCTAACGAAATCGTGGGTCCGAACAACGCCGGACCCACGATTTCGTTACTTGTCGAAAGTCACCGCCGTGTTCGCCGATTGAGCGGCCAGGTAGTTGCTGTCGGTCGCCTGCTTCACCACAATGTTCACGGTGCCCGCGCCCGTCACGGTCAGGTACCAGGCGTTTCCAACCGATTTGTTGATCTTCGCGCCCGACGCCGTGCCACCGGCGACGATTGAGAAGGACACCGCACCGGTGCCTGAGCCACCGCTGTACGTGAGCAACAGGGCTGAGCCCACCTTGCCCGAGGTCGAGGTCAGGACGAGTGCCGTCTGGGTCGCCTTGGCGATGGTCACCGTGGTGGCCGACGAACTAACCGAATTGAAGTTCGTGTCGGCAGCCTTAGTGGCCGTCACGAAACACGTTCCGGCAGACGTCGTGGTCAACACCCCACTGGTCAAGGTGCAACCCGTGGCCGTTCCGTTCACGACCGTGTAGGTCACGGATCCGGTGCCCGAACCACCGCTCGTGGTGAGCGTGAGCGGGGTGCCGTAGGTACTCGAGGTCGAAGTGACCTTGAGGGCGGCTTGGGGGGCGGTGTTAAGGGTCACCAGGGTCGGGTCGCTGCTGATGGCCAGGTAGCTCGTGTTCGTGGCCTTGGTGACGACCACGAGGCACGTACCGGCGCTGGTCGACGTGAGTCGTCCACTAGCGATGGCGCATCCGGAGGCGGTACCTCCGGCGGAGACGCTGTAGCTGTACGCACCCGTCGATTCACCGCCGGTCGCGGTCAGAGTCAGCGACGTGAGGTAGGTACCCGTCGTTGAGGTCAGAGTCGGCGGGGTCTGCAGGGCCTTGCCCACGGTCACCGTCGTCTTCGCCGACGAGGCCACGAGGTAGTTCGCGTCGGCCGGGAGGGTGATCGTCACGAAGCAGGTACCCGCGCTGGTTGACGTGAGGTCGAACGTCGTGGCATCCACCGCACAACCCGTCGCTGTTCCGTTTGCCACGGTCACGATCGGGTCCGAGGTACTCGAACCACCCGAGTACTGAACCCACATCGGGGTGTCGTAGGTGGCCGTCGTGGTCGTTACGGTGATCGCGGCCTGAGCGGCCGGGTTCACCGTCACGGTGGTCTGCGACGAGGACGCGTTGAGGTAGTTGGCGTCGCCCGACTTCTGAGCAGTCACCAGGCAAGTACCGGCACTCGTCGAGGTCAGAACTCCGTTCACGACCACGCAACCATTCGCCGTACCGTTGTCGACGTCGAAGGTCACCGCCCCCGTTCCGCTGCCGCCCGAGGTGGTGAGCGTCAACGGCGTGTTGTACGTGGCTGTGACGCTCGTCACGGTGAGGGCCGCTTGTGAGCTTGCCGCGATGGTCACTTCAGTGGCGGCAGATATGTAGGCCAGGTAGTTGGCGTTGGCAGCCTTAGTCGCGGTCACGAAACAGGTGCCAGTGCTGGTGGCGCTCAACTTGCCGCTCGCGATGGCGCAACCCGTCGCCGTTCCATTAGCGACCGTGAACGTCACCGTCCCCGTTCCGCTGCCACCCGAGGTGGTGAGCGCGAGCGCCGATCCGAACGTTCCCGAGGTCGATGTGATCACGAGCGCGGTCTGCGCGGCTTGAGCGAAGGTCACCGTGGTGTTCGCCGACGTCGCCACCAGATAGTTCGCGTCCCCGGCCACACTCACCTTCACGATGCACGTGCCGGCGCTCAACGCAGTGAGCACACCGCTGTTAATCGAGCAACCCGAGGCAGTCCCCGAAGCCGCGATGGTGAACGTGACCGCTCCCGTACCACTACCACCCGAGTAGGCCAATTGCAGCGAATCACCGTATGTGGCGCTCGTGGACGTCACCGTGAGAGCGGATTGCGAGGCCTTCGCGAAGGTCACCGTCTTCAACACCGAACTCACCGCGTTGTAGTTGCTGTCGGCGGCCTTGGTGGCCGTCACCAGACAGGTTCCTGCGCTGGTGGCGCTGAGGACGCTCGCCGAGATGGCGCAACCGGTGGCCGTACCGTTGGTCACGACATAACTCACCGCGCCGGAACCTGATCCGCCACTAGTGGACAAGGTCAGACCAGTTCCGTAGGTGCCACTGACGTTCGAGACAACGAGCGCAGCCTGGTTCGCCGCACCGAGAGTCACCGTCGTGACGGACGAGCTCGCCGACAGGTAGTTCGTGTCGGAAGCCTTGGAAGCCGTCACGAGGCAGGTGCCGGCGCTGGTCGAAGTGAGCAAGTTGCCACTCAGCGTGCAACCGGTAGCGGTGCCGTTCGTGGCTGAGAACGTGACTGCTCCCGCACCCGAACCGCCGGAAGGCCTGAGGGTCAGGGCGGTGCCGAACGTGCCCGACACTGGGGTGACTGAGAGGGTGGACTGGACCGCCTTGTTGAAGGTGACCGTGACTGCGCCGGTGGTGGCCGACAAGTAGTTCACGTCAGCATTCTTTGTCACGGTGACAAGACACGTGCCCGCGGTGGACGAAATGAGCTTGCCACTCGAGATTGCACAGCCCGTTGCCGTGCCGTTCGCCACGGTGTAACTCAGCGCGCCCGTGCCCGATCCACCGCTAGTGGCTAGGAGGATTGACGTGCGGTAGGTACCAGCCGTTGAGGTCAACGTCAACGTCGCCTGGCCAACCTTCGCGACGGTCACGGTTACTGAGCCCGACGTCGCCGATAGGTAATTGTCGTCACCCGTGTTGGTCAGGGTCACCACACATGTTCCCGCGCTGGTCGAGGTCAGAACACCACTGGCAATCGAACATCCCGACGCCGTGCCGTTGGCCACCGACCAGACAAAGTCACCTGTTCCTGAGCCACCCGTGTAAGTCAAGGTCAATGACTGACCGAAGGTGGTGCTCGTCGACGTCACAGTGATGGTCGCCTGGGCGATCTTGGCGAAGGTCACCGTGAACGTCGCCGTGGCCGCCAAGTAGTTCGCGTCACCGTCCACCGACACCACGACGTAGCAGGTACCCGACGAGGTAGAACTCAGCGACGAACCCGACAGCGAGCAGCCCGTGGCGGTTCCGTCCGAAGTCGTCAGGCTCACCGCGCCCAAACCGGAGTTGCCGGTTACGGCGAGCGCAATTGCAGTGCCGAACGAGCCACTGGTGGGCGTCAGCGACAGGTTGCCCTGGAGTGCCTTGTTGAAGGTGAGAGCGGTGGCCACCGAACTTACGGAGTTGTAGTTGCCGTCCGTGGCCTTCGTTGCGGTCACGATGCAGGTGCCCGCGCTAGTCGCCGTCAGTAGACCACTGGCGATGGCACAACCCGTGGCCGTGCCGTTGGAGACCGAGTAGGTCACCGAACCGGTGCCCGAGCCACCACTGAAGTTCAGGGCCAGGCTCGAACCGTACGACCCGTCTTCGGTCGTCACAATCAGCTCGGCCTGGTCGGCCTTGGTGAAGCTGAAGGTGGCTGAAGAGGTCGCGGCGTTGTAATTGGTGTCGGCGGCCGACGTGGCGGTGACGGTGCAGGTGCCGGCCGTCAGCGCCGTCAGGACGCCGTTGGACTCGGCACAGCCCGTGGCCGTGCCGTCAGCAACGCTGTAAGTCAGGGCGCCCGAACCCGATCCGCCCGTCACCGACAAGGTGATTGACGAGCCATAAGTGGCCGTGTCGGCGCTCAGGCTGAGGGCCGCCTGATTGGCCTTGGCAAAGGTGACCGTGGTGGCCGACGAGGATACGGCGTTGTATCCGGTGTCACCGGCAAGCGAGGCCGTCACCACGCAGGTCCCAGCACTGGTGGCACTGAGGACACCCGCCGAGATGGCACAACCCGAGGCCGTGCCGTTGGCGACGTTGAAGCTCAGCGCGCCCGCACCCGAACCACCACTGGTGGTGAGGGTCAGGCCCGAGCCGTAGGTGGCGCTCGTCGAGGTCACCGTCAGGGCTGACTGGTTGGCCTTGGCGAAGGAGACCGTGGTCACCGACGAGGTGGCCGACTGGTAGTCACCACTGGCGGCCTTGGTGGCCGTCACGAGGCAGGAACCGGCGCTGGTCGCGCTCAGTAC
>CAXBRI010000066.1:0-6554 GCA_963978125.1 uncultured bacterium
GGAAGATTACATCCATAAAATTGCCCTGGTTTATCTTCTTCAATTCTGGTTTAATATCCCGGATATAGAGTGGCTTTAAATCTGGAACTTTATATACCGAATATACCTTTCCCAATCCAATACGTTTGAAATAATCAGTGAAAAACACCTCATCAATAGTAGCACTCATAATAATTAATTTAAGATTAGGATTAAGTTTATCTTGTGCTACACCAGGGTCAACTACATTTGCTATGCCTAATTGTTGACGATTCATTGGCACGTGTTCATTATCATAAATGTCAATTTTTTGTTCTCTATCAGTTATTTTATTACGTTGAACAGGGTCAGTTTGTGTTAATGCTTGGTCACCATACCATAAGTTAGTTTGAAAGTCACGAAGTTGTGGGCCTTCAGGAGATGCATTAGCTTCATCAATATAATTATCATTTGATTCTAATAATCTATCTTGAATTTTTTGAAAAAAAAGTGCTAGTGTTCCTTTATTTTCATTAGTAAATTTGTCAATATATTTATCAGAAGCATCAATAATTTGTTGATCACTTGCATTATCATTTAAATCCAATATGGCAAGCAATTCTGCTCGTGAATAATTATTTTCTGGCAGTGAAAAACACGGTGTCACACCTTCCCGCTAGGCTTGCCAACCCCCTTGAACGGAGATCTTTCCGTTTGCTGAGAACTGAGGTGACGTGATCTAACCGGTAGCAACTGGCCGCGAGTACAGCCGCGAAAGCCACCCGCCATCAAAATCACGTTCACCACATCTTCAGCAAAAGGACCATAACTATTCAGCACGTACTAACCTCGCCCGTTTTCGAACTTTCGGCGGAACGCCTTATCAGAGAGCCTGGGCTCGAAAGAAAAGGGGCATCTCTCACCGTTCCATTGGCCTTTGAGGACATCAGAAGGCTTCTCGTCGTCATCGGAGCTCTCGAGCAACTCACCGAGCGTGATGTCATCCGTCAATACTCGGGACTTGTCGCATCTCTGGTTGATGTCGCCGACGAGCTGACCGCGATGACCCAACGCGATGGGGATGAAATCGCCAGAGATGAGGATGACGCCGACTTGATGGTCTTTGAGATTGTCAAGAACTTGATGTGTTTTGACCACGCAACCGAAAAAGAAGAGGAGGGCTTCTAATGACCAGCAGCACCATTAACAACCAAACGACCGGCAACGTCGCGGTAACTATCCCACACCCGGATATGACCGTCGCCAAGGCTATGAGGGCGAGGTTCTACCAAGCTCACCAAGGGGGGAGATTCCCCTATCACTATTCAACGCAACTTGACTACACCGGCGACCTTGAATCTCAATTCAACGTCATTTCATCGCTCCTTCCGGACGGGACGAACATTCTGAGGGCATCAGAATCATTCGTGGGCATCAGTCTCGAGATCGAAGGGCCAAATGTCTTGGCTCTGGCGATGGTTGCACCGAGGTGGATACGTCTGGACGTGGCAGGAATTGACCGTACTGCGACGACCGATTTCAGCCGCATCTTCGAAGAGCACTACTACGAACCGCCGGTTACCAGCAACCACATCAGGTTTGGTTGGTGGACGTCAGATGACTTGAGAGCGACCCCAGTCAAAATTGATCCCGAACCTTGGCCTGAGTCCCGGGATCTCTACCCGGACACCGTGGCGTCGGACCTCGATCAATTGATGGCACTCGGGCCAGACGACTTTTCAAAGTCAACACTTGTTTTCTTCACGGGAGAACCCGGTACGGGCAAGACCAGCGTGATTAAGTCGTTGATGACCGAATGGAAAGAGTGGGCCAACTTTGACGTCATCACCGACCCCGAGGCCTACATGAACGACCCCGGCTACCGCGCCAAAGTGATGAGGTCACGCGGCAACAAGCGTTGGAGAGTGGTCGTCCTGGACGATGCCGATGCCTTCATCCAGGCCCAAAAAGTCAGGAGTTCATCGATGACCTCTTTGCTGAACGCGGTTGACGGGTTAGTCGCGTCGCAGTACCCCACGTTGCACCTGTTCACCTGCAATCTGCGCCCCGGGGATCTTGAACCTGCTCTGGTCCGCGACGGGCGTTGCCGGGCAATCATCAACTTCGAAGTGTTCGCCCCGGACGAAGCTTCGGAAAAACACGGGAGATGTGAGCGCTTGACTCTGGCCAGGTTGAAGAACACCGGAATCGGCCTTGAGCGGATTGGGGTCGTGGGGTCCCGCACGCCGTTCGGTTTCAACTGAAGCGAACACGACCCACCCGCTCTGAAGGGCGGGTGGGTGGCAGTCCCGGAACTTCTCGCCACGTGAGCGCAATCTTGCGTAACCTCAGTAGCGGCCAAGACGCCGAGCCAGAGGAATCGGGAGCTTCGTATGAGTTGGGATTTCAGAACCGAACCAGAGTTTCAGGAACTTCTGGACTGGGTTGAAGAGTTTTGCCGAACCCAAGTTGAACCGCTGGAACTCGTCTTTCCCTACGCGCCCTACATGCGCGACCCAAAGATGAAGGCACTCGTCAAGCCCCTGCAGGATCAGGTCAAGGCGAAGGGGCTCTGGGCTGTCTTCCTCGACAAGGAACTCGGCGGACCCGGATACGGACAGCTCAAACTCGCCCTTCTCAACGAGATTCTCGGCCGCTACTCCATGGCCCCGGCCATCTTTGGCTGTCAGGCACCCGATACCGGCAACATGGAAATTCTGGCCGCCTACGGCACCGAGGAACAAAAGGCCCGCTGGCTAGGACCTCTCATGAACCAGGAAATCTTCTCTGCCTACTCCATGACCGAGCCACAGGGTGGCTCCGACCCGAACCTCTTCACCACCCGCGCGGTGCGCGACGGTGAGGAATGGGTCATCAACGGCGAGAAGTGGTTCACGAGCAACGGATCGCACGCCGACCTGCTCTTCGTCATGTGTGTGAACGGCATTTTCATCGTGCCGCGCGACACGCCGGGCGTGGAAGTCCTCCCCCAGCCGCGGAGTCACAACCACATCATTTATCGAGATGTGCGTGTACCCCTCGACCACCTACTCGGACCCGAAGACGGCGCCAAGGTGCTGGCCCAGCGCCGACTGGGCGGCGGACGTATTCACCACGCGATGCGCGCCATCGCCCAGTGTCGCCGAGCCTTCGACATGATGTGTGAGCGGGCCCTGAGCCGACAAAGTCACGGCACCGTCATCTCCGAGCACCAGATGGTGCAAGCGGCCATCGCCGACTCGTACGCCGAGATCAATATGTTGCGGCTCTTGGTCCTCTGGACCGCCTGGACCATCGACAACTCGAGCACCCAGGAAGCGCGTACCCAGATTGCGGCTTGCAAGTACACCGCGGCCAAAGTGCTGCGTGACGTCAGTTACCGCGCCATGCACATGTTCGGCTCGCTCGGGGTCACCGACCTCACGCCACTGCGCGCCATTTACGACAGTGCCCCCAATATGAGCGTGATGGACGGCGTCGACGAAGTACACAAGGTGACCGTGGCGCGCAACGTGTTGAAGAATTATCAGCCGCACGACGGGTTCTGGCCCACCGATTATTTGCCGGAAAAACGAGCAAAAGCACGCGAGCACTTCGCGGATGCCTTCGCGGCCGACCCCGACCTCGTGAAGTACGCCGACTTCATGGAGCGCCGCGCCCGGCACTAAGCCGCATTTTCGGTCTGCGGGCCGGCGATGTGCCACCTAACCTGAGCAGATATGGATAACCCCTCCTTCGCTCGTCGCGTGACGTCGTTCTTTACCAACATGAGCGAGCAAAAGTCGGTGGCCATCGTTTTCGTCGTGGCCATGTTCATCGACATCATGGACGGCACCATCGTCAACACGGCACTTCCTGCTATCGGACGTGACTTCCACCATGGCTCACCGACCGACTTGTCCTGGGTCGTCCTCGGCTACCTCATGTCGCTGGCCATCTGGATTCCGGCCTCGGGCTGGCTGGGTGACCGATTCGGCACCAAGAAGATCTTCCTTTTCGCTCTCGCGATGTTCACAGGAGCTTCAGCTCTCTGCGGCCTGGCTGGATCCATCAATCAGCTGACGTTTTTCCGCTTTTTGCAGGGCATCGGCGGTGGCATGATGACCCCCGTCGGCACGACGATGTTGTCCCGCGTGTACCCGCCCCACCAACGCCAACGGGCCGGATCGCTCCTCGCCATTCCCGCGTTGCTAGCCCCGGCCACCGGGCCGGTTCTGGGTGGCTGGATCACCGACACCTGGTCGTGGCGCTGGATCTTCTACGTCAACGTGCCACTCGGAGTCGCCGCATTCTTGTTCGGCCTGTGGCGCGTGAAGGAGTACCAGCACCACGCGGAGAACAAATTCGATCCGACCGGATTCGTCTTCTCGGCCGTTTCGCTGTCGACCATCCTCTACGCCCTCAACCGCGTCGAAACGTCGGGCTGGGGTTCACCCAGCGTGTACATGCCCCTCCTCGTGGGACTGGCGTCCGGTGTCGCTCTCGTTCTCGCCCAAAAGCGTGTCAAGGAACCTCTTCTCGCACTTCGCTTGTTCAAGGACCGCGTCTTCACCGTCACCAATATCGTCTCGGCCTTCGCCACCGCGAGCTTCTTCGGCCTGATTCTGATCATGCCCCTCATGCTCCAGGGGGTCCGCGGTCTTTCTCCGAGCATGTCCGGCCTCACCACGTTCCCCCAGGCGCTGGGCGTCATGATGATGTCTCCGCTGTCGCGCTTGTTGTATCCGAAGATCGGCCCACGCCGCATGTTGGTGGTCGGGCTGACCCTCGCAGGAGCCACCATGATGCTTCTGCTCGACACATCGTTGACGAGCAACCTCTGGGTCTACCGGAGCATCCTCTTCGGTCGCGGGCTCTGTTGGGCCTTCATCTTCAGCCCCTTGCAGGCCGCGGCTTTCTCCCAGGTGTCGCTTCCCGACACGGGACGCGCCTCGGCGCTGTACGCCACTCAGCGCCAAGTCGCCTCGTCGCTCGGCGTGGCCATCTTGATCTCCATCTTGATGACCCAGATCAACCACGTGAAGGCCACCCTCGGTACCATTCCGCCGGCTCTCGTCGCGTCCCACTATTACGACGCCTACAAGTGGCCGTTCCTGATGACCTGCCTCTTCGCCTTCGGCGGGGCGTTCTTCGCCCTGTTTATTGACGACCACAAAGTTCTGGCCGTGTACCGCGAGCGGGCCGCCCGGCAAGCGGCTGCGTCCAAAGCTGAGGCGTGATCAGTCCGTCACGCTGACGGTGTGCAGTCGGCCGCAGCTCGCACATATGTGCTGGCTGCGACGAGTCTCCCGACCGTTCTGGCCGAACAACGAGGTGACGAAAGGCTGTAAGCCGTGGGGCAACCCGCAGTTGTCGCAGGCGTGGGCCCCGAGGCTCGGTACGGTTCCGTCTGGTCGCATGATGTCTCCTTTGATAGGGGTCACCACTGTGATTCGCCCCTGTGACATGCGGTGCTCCACCTACGATTTACTCGACGAGGAGGCACCGTGAAGGATCTACAAGAGATGATGATGGGCCTGCGGGCCGCCGGCCGTGGCAGCGGACAATCGGGCGACGCGGACGCCGCCGCCAAGGAGGAGTGGGCCTACAGCGCCGGGCTCCAGATTTGGCTCTTCGGATTGGCCCTCATGAAGTTCGAGCAGTTCCGA
Organism: uncultured bacterium; assembly: GCA_963978125.1. Lineage (GTDB taxonomy): Bacteria > Actinomycetota > Acidimicrobiia > Acidimicrobiales > RAAP-2 > RAAP-2. The sequence continues at coordinate 5,607 of CAXBRI010000066.1, forward strand.
CGCCTCATGAACAAACTCGAGGCTCCGGCCGAGAACCTCCCCTACGCCCCCATCAACCAAATCGGCCACATGCGCCAGCTGCCGACCTCCGACTCGATGATGCCCTTCACCCCCAACGTCGACACCCTCTACAGCGGATCGATTCTGGAACTGAAAGACCGACCCATGGTCTTCACCGCTCCGGCGATGCCTGACCGGTACTGGTCACTCGAACTCGCCGACGCCTTCCTCGCCAACCTTCCCTACCTCGGCACCCGGGTCACCGGCCGTGAGGCCGGAGCCTGGCTCATCGTGGGGCCCCACTGGGAGGGCGAGGTGCCCGACGGGCTAACCCTCTACCGCTGCCCCACCAACTCGGTGATGATCGCCCTGCGCGTACGCATCGAAGGGCCGTGGGACACCGAGGCAGTCGTCACCCTGCAGCACGGTTTCCGTCTCACCACGCTCGAGAACTACCTCGGGGGCACCATGAAGCCCGCCCCCCGGTACGACGCTGGCGAACCTGATGGAGCCACCCACGACCTGGCATTCTTCACGACACTGTGCCGGCTGCTCGCCGACAACCCCCCGTATGAACGGGACCGGCCCATCGTCGAGATGATGAAGGTCCTCGGCCTGACTCCCGGTGCCGTCATCGACCCGGATTCAATTGACCCCGACTTTCGTCGCGGACTGGTTCGCGCCTCCGAGACCGGCCCCTCGGTCATCGGCTGGCGGGTCAAGTACCGCGGCACGAAGTCACCCACCTACTGGGGTGTGGATCTGCGGGGCGGTTCGTACGGCACCGACTACCTGTCACGGGCCGAAGGCGCCGTCCAGGGGCTCTTCGTCCACGACGCCGAGGAGTGCGAGTACTTCCACGCGTACCACGATGGCTCGGGCCAACTCCTGAACGGGTCGAATATGTACCGCATCCACTTCGCGGCCGACCAGATCCCCCCGGTGCAC
>CAXBRI010000067.1:0-6550 GCA_963978125.1 uncultured bacterium
GCAGTGTGGTGGCGGGAGCGGTAGGTATCCCACTCTCCCCAGCCGACGAGGCGTAATCTCGGATTCTCATGCATCCCTACACCGTGGAGGAATTCAGCGAGGCCGAATCGGCCATCCTGCGGCGTTATTTCACCAATCTGGAGGGTCCGATCTTTGCCCTGGTAAATCTTCCCGAGGTGGTGAAGGGCGCCTTGTTCGCCCGATACAGCCGCTCCACGAAGAGCCTCCGCCGGCTGTTCCTTGACGAGTTCGTGGGCGATCTGGACCTCGAGGGCGATGTCACAGTTGACGCCACCATTGGGCTCGACCGAGCCGATGATCTCTACCAGAGAATCTTCTACGAATACGGGGATGACTCGGTCGCCCAGCTCGGTGGGGTTCACCTGGCCTGCGAACAGGCCAGCAATGTTCTCACCAAAGTCCTCGAGTGGGGACGATTGGCCAGTTATCTCGAGCAGTCGACCCGGTACCTGGGCTACGACCGACGGTGGTCCAACGGTCACTACCGCTACTACCGGGACCACGATGTGCTCCAATCGACCTTCGGACTTCGCTACATCGGCGAAATGGATCGAATGTTCGATACCTACGCCGACCTACTACCTCAGTTGACCGAATGGCTCACCCGCGAGTTCCCTAAGACGCCCGAGGACACGGACTTCGTCTACCGACAGGCCATTCGAGCCAAGGCCCTGGACGCCGTCCGGGGGCTTCTGCCGGCGGGCGCCCTGTCCAATCTGGGCATATACGCGTCGGGGCAGGCCTACGAGTCCCTCCTTTTGCGCATGAGGGCCCACCCGATGCCCGAGGTCCGCCACTACGCCGACATGATGGTGGAAGAACTTCGAAAAGTTATTCCGTCCTTCCTCAAGCGTCTCGACGTGCCAGACCGTGGAGTCGCCTGGACTAACTACCTCGCCTCCACGAAGTCCGCCACCCGAGATTTGGTGGCGTCACTTTCCATCGAAAACAACGCTCGCGACAGCGAGTCGGTCACGTTGACCGACTTCGACCCACACGGTGAAACTCGCATCCTGGAGGCGATCGTCACGGCCAACTCGACCGTGAGCGCCGAGGCCGCTCGGCGAGCGGTGGAAGGTTTGTCACCGGCTGACCGCGAACGGCTGCTCGCCACCTACGTGGGGGAGCGCGAAAATCGTCGCCACCGCCCCGGTCGGGCTTTCGAAGCCACTGATTACCGTTTCGAATTTGTCACCGACTACGGAGCCTTTCGTGACCTGCAGCGCCACCGCCTCCTCACCGTAGAGTGGCAACCCCTGACAGTGGATCTCGGTTACGACGTACCTGATGTCATAGCTGAAGCGGGCCTGCGCGGTCCTTATGAGGAGTCCCTCGGCCGCTCCGCCTCCCTTTACGAAGATCTCCGCGGTGAATTTCCCGATCAGGCGCAATACGCAGTCGCCCTCGCGTTTCGGATCCGTTACACGATGCAGATGAACGCACGCGAAGCCATGCACTTGATTGAACTCCGCTCAGGCCCCCAAGGCCACCCGTCCTACCGGCGAGTGGCCCACGAGATGGTGCGACAGATCAGCGATGTGGCCGGTCACCACGGCGTCGCCCGGTCGATGACATATGTTGACTTCAGTGACGTAGACCTTGAGCGACTCAACGCCGAACGAGCAGCCGAGCGGAACCGTCAAAATCGAACCCGCTAAGCGACAAGGTCAGAAATTCTTAGTGAATTCTCAATTCCCACAGGCAAATTGCACGCCAAGTGGCGTGCGAAGGCTCTAGTGTGACGGCGCAATACGAAAGGAATGCATGTCCACCGAAGACGAAAACGACGAAGTTTTTGACGAGGAAGAGATTGGTGAAGGCTTCGGCGAAGAAGAGCTGGAAGAAGAATCCGACGACGAGGAGTCTTCCGACGACGTAGTCGATGACGAGGATGAGGACGAGGTCGCCCTCGAGGAAGCCCCCGCCGCCGTTGAAATCGTTTCCCTGGATGAGGACGACATAGTTGACGACGCCGATGTGGAAATGGCCCTAGACGAGGTCTTGGCCGAAACCATCATGCGCACGGCCACGACCGATGAAGATGAAGACGCCCCGGTTGAGGTCGACCCCAACGCCGAATCAACCGAAACCCCACTTCCGAAGCAAGATGACGAGTTCCGGTGCAAATCATGTCGGCTTCTCAAAAAGGTGAGCCAGTTGGCGGACTCGCCACGTCAACTGTGTCGTGACTGCGTCTAGTACCGCACTGCGCATCTCAACGGCCACAGAGGCGCACCAGCGCCTCTGGATCGAACTCTCCGAGGGCTTGGCGGCTCAACGGGGTGGTCTGGCCGTGTTGGACACGTGGGCTTCGATTGGGGTGACCTCGGCCGCGACCGCCATCTCGGCCGGTTGGTGGTTCAGCCGGGAGGGTCACCAGGACTGTTGTGTCGCCCTGGTCCGGGCGCGATGCCTCAATGCGATGCTCGTGACGCACGCACTGCGTCGGGCCGGTCACGGTCGGGCGCTCCTCACGAGCCTGATTACGAGCGTCGACGGACCTCGAGACGGCTGGGCGCTCCCCGGTGACCGGGAAACGAAGTCTCTTTACGAGTCGGTGGGCTGGAAAGCCCGCCTGCTCACGATGAGCGGCGAGTAGCCCGAGCCGCGGTCCGAGCCGGGGTCCGGGTCGGCGGGGGAGGTGGCGGCACCTTCATCCCCAGCAGTTTGGCGATCTCGGGCAACGCTCCGGCGTTCGCCACGGCGAAGTTCTTTGTGGCGTCATCGGTCGGGATGCCCGTCGGCTTGATGCTCCGACGAATCGACGTCGTCGCGGCCACTTCGACGATGGCGCGCCACTCGGTGGGGTCCTGATCGGCCGAGAGAGCAGCCGACGCCAGGTTCGACACCGTCAGGGCCATCTCGGAACTCACGCGGGTGGAGACGTCCGGCGGCCGAGCCACTAAGGCGAGCGCTTCTTTCACATCTCCGGCGGCAACCGCGGCCTGAAGTTTCTCGGTCCACTGCATTTGCATGTGCTCGATACGAGCGGTGAGGGCATCCTTGAGATCCTTCAATTGCCCACGACCCTCGTCGTCGAGTGTCACCGTCTTGGCGGCCGTCACGACTGCACGCAGATCACGGAGACGAAGTTCTCGGCCGGCGCTGACAGCACCGCCTGCACGGTCCTTCCAAGCGGCCAGGTTGGTCTTGGGAAGAAGGTCGAGGGCAATCCTCTCGATGACGGCAGCGTCAATCGTGGGTCGTCCCTGAGCCGTTGCGTTCTTGTTCTGCTCTTCCACGGCGCTGCGCACCGCGGCGATGCCACCACGGAAGATCTGTTCAGCCACGGGAAGCTGCTCGGGCGACAGCTCCGCCATGAGGGCGTTACGGTGCGTCGTGAGCACTGGCGGGCCGGCGTATGAGGGGCGTGGGTTGCGCGGGCCGCGGGGTGCGCGACGCTCACCACGCGGAGCGCCCTCGCCCTCGGTTCGACGTTCACTGCGGCGGCGCTCGCGCGGAGCGCCTTCGGCACCGCCTTCACCACGCTCGGTGCGTTCACGACGCGGGCCACGTGGTCCGCGGTCGGGTCGCTCACCTCGTTCACCACGCTCAGTGCGCGGTCCACGACCGCGACCCTTGCTCGCGTAGGTCACGGTCACTTCGCCGTCACCCTTCGCGGGGGCGAGAATCTCGAGTCTTTCATTGCGCGGGTCAACAGGAGACGCCGACTTCGGGGGCAGGATCGCGAGGATTTCGATGCCCTCCATGAACTGGTCCACGTCGGCCCGGAATACAGCCCCCACCTTCACGTCGGAGGGCAACATGCTGGTCGCCATCGACCCCTTGGGCAGACGGGCTCCGGCGGCGCGCCACGTGGCCTGATCGCCGGAGAGGCTGGTGATTTCTATTTCGATGCGACGCGACACAAAGAACAAATCTAGTCGCTGGTACCTTGCGCACATTTTGGGCTTCTCTTAATCGGTTTTTAGGGGCTCGTGCCTAGCATGAGACCATGACCAACTGGCCCGGCGAACCGCAGTCTGACGTTCCGACCGAGGAACAGGCCCCCGAGCCGGTTTCTGCACCGATTCCCGAGGCCTCCACGCCCTTGACCGACGCACCGGTCGCCGAGACGAAGGGTCGGGGACGGTGGCGGACATTCATGGCCCCCGTGGTCGTGGCCGCCCTCGTCGGGGCAGTGGCCGGACACTACGCGGGTCACGGTGGTGGTTCCGTTCTCTCGATCCAAACCAGCGACCAGGCGCCGGCGTCAGCCACATTGCCCGGTGGTCGAGCCGTCACGGGCCTGGTGAAGGACGTCCTGCCGTCCATCGTGTCCATTGACGTCAAAACCGTGGCCGGAGAAGACCAGGGCACCGGGATGATCATCACCGCAAAGGGCCTCGTGGTCACCAACAACCACGTCATTTCCGGCGCCGTGGGTGGTCGGGGTCGCATCACCGTCACCCGTTCAGGATCAACCAAAGCCCTGCCCGCCGACCTTGTCGGTACCGATCCGGCGAACGACGTGGCCCTGATCCGCATTCGCAACGCCTCGAATCTTCCCGTGGTGACTTTCGGCAACTCCAATGCCCTCGAGGTGGGAGACGCTGTCGTCGCCATCGGTAACGCTCTCGGCCTCGCCGCCGGGACGCCCACCGTGACCACGGGCATCGTCTCGGCGCTGGGTCGCACCGTGACCGCCGGGGATGGCTCCAGCAGCGAGACACTCAACAACCTCATCCAAACCGACGCCGCCATCAACCCCGGTAACTCGGGTGGCCCGTTGCTCGACGCGGCGGGCCACGTCATCGGCATGAACACGGCCGTGGCGGGCTCGTTGCCCGATGGCACGAGTGCCCAGAACATCGGCTTCGCCATTCCCGTGCGCACCATCACGTCATTACTCGCCAGTTTGAAGGCGGGGGAGTCAGTGGTCAGCCACGGCGCCTACATGGGTGTTGAGATCACCTCACTCACGGCCGACCTGCAGGCGCAGTACCACTTCTCGGTCAGCGCCGGAGCCGTGGTGATGAGCGTCGTGTCGGGCACCCCCGCCGACCGAGCGGGCCTGCGCCAGGGCGATGTCATCGTGGCGATGGGATCGACGACTATCGGGGACGCACAAAGTCTGCTCAGTTACCTCTCGACCAAGTCACCGGGTGACCGTGTCACGGTGCACGTCGTTCGCGAGAGACAGCACCTCTCGCTGGGCCTGACCCTGACCCACACGCCCCGTTAGGCGAGCGTCGCGATTCCACCATCTACGGGGAGAATGGCTCCCGTGATGTAACTGGCCGCCCGCGACGACAAGAAGATGGCCGTGCCGGCCATGTCGTCGGGACGTCCAATGCGCTTCATCGGAGCAGCCGAGGCGATGGCGTCGCCGAAGGCGTCAAGAGTCGCCTTCATCATCTTCGACTCGAAGGGTCCTGGGGCGATCGCGTTCACCGTCACCGTCGGTGCCATGAACTTGGCAAGGTGACGCGTGAGCTGGTGGACCGCCGACTTGGAGGCCGAGTAGGCGTATGTCTCCATCGACGGCACGTGGATACCGTCAATCGAACCGATGTTGATGACGCGGGCGGGGGAGTCGGCGGTGCCCGCGGCGTCGAGGAGGGGCCGGGCGAATCGGGTCAGGTGGAACACACCCTTCACGTTCAGGGCGAGAACGCGCTCAAAAGCCTTCTCGTCCGTCTCGGCCATCGGAGCGCCCCAGGTTGCCCCGGCGTTGTTCACCAGAACGTCAAGGTGATCTTCACGAGCGGCAATCTCGTCAATCAAGCGACGGCACTCGGCCTCGGTGGAGAGGTCGGCCGGAATCGCGATGCACTGGCCGTGGGCGGAAAGTTCCACGGCCAACTGCTCGCACACCTCGGCCTTGCGGGAACTGATGTAAACCTTGGCACCGGCCTCCACAAAGCCCCGGGCGATCATTTCACCGATTCCGCGGCTTCCGCCGGTGACCAGAACAACCTTGCCTGAGACGTCGAAGAGATTGGACATAGGGGCGAGTGTAGGCCCCGTCGGGTCAGGCCCCGGTGGGCGGGACGACAACCGAGGGATCCTGGGGAACGGCCATATTGGGCGGAGCGAGTTCTGGATGCATCTGACGAGCCACGAGCAACGCCTCGTGGGCGTCGTACGCCTCGACAACCTCGGTCACGATTCCTCTGAACAACGAGCGACCCCAGACCACACGCCACGCGATCGGTTGTGATGTCGCCACGAGGTCCTCCGGGTCCGTGGAGGCATGGTAGAACCGCGACGCGAGACCGATTCGTCCCTCGACACGTCGCCGATAATGTATGTTATGTAAAGTTAAAGAAGCAACGAAATACAAGGCTTTTCGAACTACTGTCCCCTAGGTGCCCCGAAGCCGACCGTTCGTGCTGGTCTTCGCGGGTGGCGTCATCGGCACTCTGGCCCGCGTCGCCGTGCTCAGCGTCTCGGGCGCGTCATCGTCGGCCTCATTCGTGTTTCAGAGCTGGTCGAACGTCATGCCGTGGCGCCTCATCATCATCAACACCGTTGGAGCCTTCCTCGCCGCCTACGCCTTATCCGGGCCCCTCAGTGGCTCTGACAG
>CAXBRI010000068.1:0-6507 GCA_963978125.1 uncultured bacterium
AGCTTGTCGATGAAGCAACTTTTGACAGTTGGTTCAGCCGCATCGACAATGATCGCAACAACATTGGCATCATCACCGGCAACTGTAGCGGCCGAGTGTTCGCTGTCGATCTCGACACGCATTCAAAACCTGATGCAGCTCTGTGGTGGTCATGCTGTCTCGACCTGCAAGAGAAGGCCGGTGAGCTTGAGACGCCAACACAGCGCACCGGTGGCGGTGGGCTGCAGATCCTTTTCCGTGCGCCGGAAGGATGGAATCCGCCAACAATCAAAACTTCGATTGGCGTCGATATCCGCGGTGTTGGCGGCTTCATTGTTTGCGCGCCATCAATGCACGAAAGCGGCAAACGCTATCAGTGGATCGAAGGTCAGGAGCCGTGGTCGATAGAGATTGCTGAAGCGCCAAAATATCTCTGCGATCAGATCGACGAGCTTGCAGAAAAGTTCGGCGGTCATGTCGCAAGCGATCCTACGCAGAGAACTGAATCGCCTGAGCATGCAACGAATGTTTGGGGCGGCATTCAGGATGGTCGCGAAGATTATATGTTCCGCATGATATGGGCACGCCTTGTCGATATTGCGCGTGACTGTCCGATCAAGCCAAGCAACGAAGAGCTGATACAACCGGCCTCGCCCTGGGCAATGACCCCGTGATGGCCACCGAACTCGGATCGCTCTGTGCGGGTGAGGTCATCAAGCACTACGGTGCGCGGCCCGAAGTCGATCTCGGGGCCCTCGCACTCGAGGCGGGACTTCTTTAGAGCCCGAGGCGATCGAGCTCGGCGTCGAGCGCCCTGGTTCGTCGATTCTCGAATTTCACCCACGCGATGGCGATGGGGAAGCAGGCCAGCAGCATCAGCGCGTCGCCGCCGATCCACATGATGGCGCCACCGAGGTGAATGTTGGATAGTTGCCACGCGGCCGATGTGCCCATCGGCGCGACCGACGGATATGTCGGGAATGAAATGTGCGACGACATCGACAAGGCGAGACCGGTGATGGTGTCGACGGGAACGGCCGCCATCACGTACACCAGGCGAAGGCCGGGGTGCAGCGGCTTGTCGCCTTCAATGCCGAATGCGGCGCGGAAGAACAGGTATCCGACCACTAAGAAGTCCGCCTGCTCGAGGTGGTGAAACCACATGGCGCGCAGCATGAAGTCGAAGAGCGTGGTGAGGTGGGTGAGCGGGATAAAGACGGCGTAGAGGAAGAAGGCGACAAGGGGGTGGAAGATGACCCCCATCGTCCGCCCACGAAGCCACGTGGGCGACAGGGCTTGATCCAGCAGGCTCATCGGTGCGGCGGCCGCGAAAAGGGGAGCGGCCACCATGATGAGTGCCAAGTGCTGAATCATGTGGGCGCTGACGTACCCCATGTCGACCGTTCCCAGGACGCTCTGGGTGGCGAGAAATGTCACGACGAGACCCGTCAGAAAACTCACGGTGCGGATTCGTGGCCAATTCGCCACTCGGCGCACCCCGCCCACGTAGAGAGCGCCTGCGGCCGCCAGAAGCAGTAGTGCGGGCCAGCCGATATTCCAATGGTTGAGGTCTTGCCACGAAAAGGTCGGGGACATCCGCTCCACGACGTCAGCCTAGGAGCCCCTGTTCGCGCCACTTCGAACAGATTTCACTGCGTACAATGATTTTCGTGAGAGATAAGTACTTCTCGCGCCGCGCCATCGGAATCCACGTGGCGCTGGTGGGTTGGATTGCCATGTGCGCTCTGGCGGCGTGGTGGCAGGTGGGTCGGGCTATTCAGGGAAACTCCCTGAGCTTTTTGTATTCCATCGAGTGGCCCCTCTTCGCCATCCTGGGACTACTCGGCTGGTACGCCCTCCTCAACATGGAGAAGGTGACCGAGGGGCAGCAGCGCGCCCGCGAGGAGTACGAGCAGATGATGCGTGAACAGGCCCGTGAGGCCCGTCAGGTCGCGGCCGAGGCGGAGGATCCCGCCCTCAAGGCCTACAACGATCACTTGGAAGATCTGGCTCGTCGCCCCAAGCGCAACATGTTCGGCCACTGATGGAAAACATTTACCGCCGCTATCGGCTCATGTCCTACGTGACAGGCACCACGCTTCTGACGTTGTGTGCGACCTTCGTGCTGCACAAAGTGAGTGCCGCCACCTGGGAGCACGTCTCGGTCCTTGTCCGCGTGATCGGAATTGGCCACGGCGTCGTGCTCTACCCGATTTATATGGTGACCTGCTTCTGGGTCGTCTTGAAGGCCCGTCTGCCTCTGCTGCTGCTCGCCGCCATGTTCCTCGCGGGCTTCGTGCCCGGGCTCGCCTTCTACCTCGAATACGTCATGCGCCGCCGATTGGTCGCGAGCGGGAACCTCGCCTCGTGAGTTGGCTCCAACGGCGGGTTCTGAACTTCGCCCACCAAGGCGGTTCGTTTGAGGGTCCGAGTTCGACACTCGCCGCCATTGAGCAAGCCCTGGAGCGCGGTGCGACCGCCATCGAGCTCGACGTCCACGCCACGAAGGACCGACAGTTGGTCGTGTGCCACGACGAAACGGTGGATCGCACCACGAACCACCGTGGTGCAATCTGCGACTTCACCCTCGCCGAACTTCGTGAGATGGATAACGCGTACTGGTTCATCCCGGGCGACACTGTCACGCCCGGTCGGCCCGACGTCGACTATCCACTGCGGGGGCGCGCGCCGGCCGATCGGCGCCTGGGCATCGCCACCGTCGAAGAAATCGCCACGACATTTCCCGGTGTGTTCTTGAACTTCGACATCAAGCAGACGGCGCCCGAGGTGGAGCCCTACGAACAACTCCTCGCGGACACTCTTCGTCGACTGGGCCGCGAGGACTCGGTCATCGTCTCGTCGTTCCACGATCAAGCGATTGCCGATTTTCGGGCCGTGGCTCCCGAGTTTTCGACGGGCGCGGCCACCAATGAGACAGCGGCCTTCTTCTTCTCACTCGGCGGGGACGACCCCGTGGTGCCGCCGGTCCAGGCATTCCAAGTGCCCGACTCGTTCGAGGGAATCGAAGTGGTGACGGAACGTTTCGTGGAGGTGGCCCACGCCCACGGAATCGCCGTTCACGTGTGGACCATAAATGATGAAGCCGGCATGGAGTCGTTGCTCAACAAGGGCGTCGATGGAGTGATTACCGACCGGCCGTCGGTGCTGACTGGGGTATTGGCCGCGCGGGGCCTGACCTGGAAAGGCTGAAAAGGGGCGGCCTTAGCCGCGACCGCAGTTCGGCTTCTTACCGTGGTTGGCCTTCTTCTTCGCGCGCAACTTGCGCTTCACGGTCCGCTTTGACATAGGTGACAATGTTAGTGGTTCGGGAACGACCCGAGCCAAACCGGGGGAGATGCCGTGGATTCAGCGTCGGGGGGCCAGTTTGTGGTCGTAGCCACTCCTCTGGGCAACCTCGGCGACCTGTCCCCGCGTGCGGTGGGTCTGCTCGCCAGTGCGGACGCGGTGTACTGCGAGGACACCCGTCATTCGCTGACCCTCTTCCAGGCCAACAACATTGAGATCTTCGGTCGCCTGCACTCGCTGCACGAGCACAATGAGGCCGAGCGCTGCGAAGAGGTCATCGATCGGGTGCGGCGTGGCGAAACGGTGGTGCTGGTTAGCGACGCCGGCACGCCGGGCATCAGTGATCCGGGCGCCCGAGTGGTCGCGGCCCTCGCCGATGCCGGCCTGCCAGTCACCACGGCGCCGGGGCCGTCGGCCGTTATCGCTGCCCTCAGCATCAGTGGCCTTCCCACTGACCGATTCGTAATGGAGGGCTTCGTCCCGCGTAAGCGGGGCGAACGCGATGACTTGTACGAAGTCTGGGCGCGCGAACCTCGCACCATCGTCGCGTACGAATCACCGCAGCGGCTGGCCGCCACACTCGTCGAGTTGGCGGAGAAGTTTCCGCAACGTCGGGCCGCCGTGGCACGCGAGTTGACGAAGATCCATGAAGAGGTGTGGCGCGGCACCGTCGCCGAACTCGCCGAACGTGCATCGTCGTCGGACGTCATCGGCGAGATCGTCCTGATGTTGGCTCCCGCTGAGGCACCCGTGGCCGTCGACGACGACACGGTGCGAGCCGCGCTGCGAGAACAACTCGATGCCGGAGCGTCCACGCGCGACGCGGCGGCCTTCGTGGCAGCAACCTTTGGTTTGGCGCACCGTCACGCCTACGAGTTGGCGCTGTCGCTACGGCGAGACGACAACCGGTAGTTCGGTAGCCTGACTACCCATGGGTCGCTTCTACGTCACCACGCCGATTTTCTACGTGAATGACGCACCCCACGCCGGCCACGCCTACTGCGTCGTCAACGCGGACGCGGTGGCCCGTTGGCACCGCTTGGCCGGGGACGAGACCAAATTCCTGACCGGCACCGACGAGCACGGCCAGAAAGTGGCCGACGCTGCCGCCGCGAACGGAGCCACCCCCCAAGAGTGGACCGACCGGTTCTCCGCACGCTTCCGCGAGGCCTGGGATGGGCTGGACATCTCGTACGACGATTTCATTCGTACCACTGAGCCGCGCCACCGCGAGTCGGTGCAGAACTTCCTGACCCGTATCTACGAGAACGGCTACATCTACAAGGCGCAGTACCAGGGCCTCTACTGCGTGAGCTGCGAGGACTACTACACGCTCGAGAACTCGGATGCCGGCAAGTGCCCGGTGCACGGCAAGGCCCTCACCGAGATGAGCGAAGAGAACTGGTTCTTCAAGCTCAGCGCCTTTGAAGACCGGCTCCTCGAGTTCTACGACACCCACCCGGGTTTCGTGACACCCGACACGAAACGCAACGAGGCCTACTCCTTCATCAAGGGCGGTCTGAAGGACATCTCCATCACCCGTTCGTCAATTTCGTGGGGCATTCCCGTGCCGTGGGACGCTGAACACGTCTTCTACGTCTGGTACGACGCATTGATTAACTACCTCACGGCCGTGGGCTTCGGTCGGGCCGACGACGAAGTGGGCGAGTGGTGGCCCCACTCGCACCACCTCATCGGCAAGGAGATCCTTCGCTTCCACTGCGTGTGGTGGCCGGCCATGTGCATGGCCGCGGGCCTTGACCCGGTGCACCACGTGCAGGTGCACGGCTGGCTGCTGGTCGGGGGCCAGAAGCTCTCGAAGACGATGGCGCGTGAGGGGTCGGTTCGCCTCACTGACATCGCGCCGGTCGAACTCACCAACACCTTCGGTGTCGACCCGTTGCGCTACTACCTGCTGCGCGAAACGATTTTGGGTAACGACGGCGAGTTCAGTCTCGAGGGCATCATCGCGCGGTACAACACGGACCTCGCGAACAACCTCGGCAATCTCGTTGCTCGCGTGGCCACCGTGGTGAACTCCAAGTGTGGGGGCGTCGGTCCCTCGCCTCGCGCCGACTCGCCCCTGCGAGCGGTGGCCGACGAAGTGACTCAGAGCGCCGCCGCCGCGTGGGAGCGTTTCGCGCCCCAGGCCGCGCTTGAAGCGACGTGGCGACTCATTGGTGCGACCAATGCACACCTCGAACAGCACGCACCGTGGAAGATGGATCCGGGTCCCCAACTCGACGACGTGATGGGTGACGCCCTCGAGGCCATTCGCCTGGTGGCCGTTCTCATCACCCCGGCCATGCCGAGCGTGGCTCGCGAGATCTGGCGACGCCTCGGACTGGGTGGCAGCCCCACCGACGCCGTCTTCGACGCCGCCGCTCCCTGGGGTCAGTACCCAGGGGGACTCACGGTGACCAAGGGCGATCCGCTTTTCCCGCGCATCAAGGATGAGGCGTGAGCCACTGGACCGACGCGCACTGCCATCTGCAGGATCGCTTCTTGTCGGGCGAGCGTGGCCCGCGCGAGGACGCTGAAGCGACCCTACAACGGGCTTACGAAGCCGGAGTGGACCGGGTCGTGGTGATTGGCACCGACGTCACTTCGTCACGTGAGGCGCTCGCCATCACGGAATTGGTCGGTCCGGTGGAGATTTACGCCACGGTGGGCCTGCACCCTCACGACGCCACGAGCGACTTCGCCCCCATTGAGGAACTGGCCCGCGCCGGGCACCCAAAGCTGGTCGATATCGGCGAATGCGGCCTCGACTACTACTACGAGCACTCGCCGCGTGATGTCCAGCGTGAGTCCTTCGCTCGCCAGATCTCCCTCGCCAAGGAGCTCGACCTGGCCCTCGTGATTCACGCGCGCGACGCCTTCGATGACTTGTTCGACATCTTCCGTGCGGAGGGAGTGCCCGAGCGCACGGTGATCCACTGCTTCACCGGAAACGTGAACGACGTGCGGGGCTGTCTCGATTTTGGCTGCGACATCTCCATCGCGGGGGTTGTGACATTTAAGAACGCAGAAAGTTTGCGCGACGCCGTCAAACTCGTTCCCCTTGATCGACTGCACGTGGAGACAGACTCACCATTTCTTGCACCGGTGCCGCATCGCGGTAAAGCGAATGAACCCTCATTTGTCCCCATTGTGGGGGAGTTCATTGCACATCTCCGTGGTGAATCAATTGATGACGTGCGTCGTGCCACGTCAGCCAAT
>CAXBRI010000069.1:0-6499 GCA_963978125.1 uncultured bacterium
CACCACGCCGCGTGCAGGGTCATCAGACGCGCGGCGTGCATCTCGGCAGCCGAGTCGGCAATCCAGTTCTGGATGGTCTGCTTGTCGGCGAGCAACGAGCCGTGGGTGTAACGAGACAGTGCCCGCTCGCACATCATGTCGAAGGCGCGCTTGGACTGACCCAACCACCGCATGCAGTGGTGGATACGACCTGGCCCCAAGCGAGTCTGCGCGAGCAAGAAGCCCGCACCCTCGGGTCCGATGAGGTGGTCAGCGGGGATGCGCACGTCCTCGTAGAGGATCTCGGCGTGGTTACCGAAGCGGCCGTACTCGACTTCGGGGTCGTCCATCGATCCCACGTCGCGAAGGATCTTCACGCCGGGTGTGTCCACGGGCACGACGAACATCGACGAGCCCTGGTAGGGGTGGACGTCGGGGTTGGTCACGGCCATCACGATCAAGATGTCGGCCACCGAACCATTCGTCGTGTACCACTTACGGCCGTTGATGACCCACGTGTCACCGTCCTTGACGGCGCGGGTCTTGAGCAGTCGGGGGTCCGAACCGGCGGTGTCGGGTTCGGTCATCGAGTAGCCCGAACGGATCTTTCCGTCGAGGAGAGGCTGCATCCACCGCTCACGGATGTCGTGGCGGCCAGTCATCTCCATGCCGGCGGCCAACAACTCGGCATTGCCCGAGTCGGGAGCGTTGTTACCGAAGACCACTGGGCCATAGGGGGACTGGCCCAGAATCTCGTGCATCAGGCCGAGGCGCACCTGGCCGAATCCCATGCCGCCCATCGACGGGGGAAGGTGGGCGGCCCAGAGACCGCGCTTCTTCACCTCTTCTTGGAGGGGCTTGATGAAGGTGAGCATCTGGTCACGCTTGAGACCCAGCACCTCGATGGGCTTGATCTCGGTCTCAAGAAATTCCCTCATCCAGGCCAGTTGGGCCTCGAATTCCGGTTCAGTTGAAAAGTCCCACGCCACTATGCGCTCCTTTTTCTCTGAGTCCGACATTAGGTCATTGGCCGGTGGGCCTCGGCAGGGCGGTTTCTAAACTAGGAAACCGACAAAGGAGCGCCGTGGCGAAGAAATCCAAGAAGAAGGACAAAGTGGTTCGCATCGGCGTGGTCGACACCATGTTCGCCCGCTACAACATGGGCGAGGCCGCCCGGGCCGAACTCGCCGAGTGCCCCGGTCACGGAGAGTGCTTCACCGTCGTGTCGAAGACCGTTCCCGGCTTCAAGGACCTCGCCGTCGCCGCGAAGAACCTGATTGAACAAGACGGCTGCTCCATCGTGGTCGCCTTGGGTATGCCCGGGAGTGCCCCGATTGACAAGCAGTGCGCCCACGAGGCGGCCCAAGGCATCATGCTCGCCCAGTTGCTCACCTCGACCCCGATTCTCGAGGTTTTCGTTCACGAGGACGAGGCCGACGACCCGGTCGTGCTGGCTTCGGTGTTTGAAAACCGCTCCCGCAAGCACGCTCGCAACGCGTATTGGATGCTGTTCGAACCCGAACAGCTGGCGCAACGTGCGGGTCAGGGAATCCGCCAAGGCTTCGGCGACGCCGGTCCCCTGCAGGCCTAGTTCGTCAACTCTTTCGGTAGACCGAGCACGCGCTCGGCGATGATGTTGCGCTGCACGACTGACGTGCCGCCGCCGATGGTGAGGGCCTGCGAATAGAGAAACCCGTGGGACCACATGGTCCCCGCTTCTCCGGCCACGCCACCGGGCCCACGTCCGGCAATCATGCCCGCTGTTTCCGCGAGATCTTTCGCGAGGCCCATCACTTCCTGGCCGTGATCATCGGCCAAAGCCTTTCGCACGGATGCCTCGGCTCCGGGCTCACGACCCGCCAACGCCGCCGAAATCAAGCGCTCGCGTAGGAGTCGAAGAATCTCACCGTGGGACCAGCACCGCACAAGGGCGTCACGCGTCAGGGCATCGAGATTTCCCGTGTCGCGTGCGGCCGCAATCAAGTCGTGGGCGGTCGGACCTCTCCCCCACAGGGCGCCTTCGCCCGATAGCGACACTCGCTCGTTACCGAGGGTGACCTTGGCCAACCGCCAACCGTCGTGCTCCACGCCAATCAAGTGATCGGCCGGCAGGCGAACCTCATCAAGAAAGACCTCGTTGAACGCGTGGTCACCGGTCATGTCGACCAGTGGCCTGATGGTCACTCCGGGCGCGTCCATCGGACAGATGAAGTAACTGATGCCCTGCTGCGGAGCCACACCGGTACGCGTGCGGGCGAGAAGGATTCCCCATCGAGCTACGTGGGCATAACTGGTCCAGACCTTTTGACCGGTGATCACCCATTCGTGACCGTCGCGCACGGCCGAGGTGGTGAGTGACGCGAGGTCGCTGCCGGCACCGGGCTCTGAGAACAACTGACACCAGAAATCCTCGCCACTGAGGAGTCGGGGCAACCATCGCTTCTGTTGCTCGGGGGTGCCGGCGTACAGGATGGTCGGGCCGGCCCAGCCAATGCCGATGGGATTCACCGGCCGGCGAACCCCGGCCTCCTTCAACAACTCATCCAGAACCAGTTGGTCTTCGGGCCCGGCGTGTAATCCCCACGGCGCGGGCCAGTGCGGCACCACCAAACCGGCTTCGGCCAGTTCACGGCCACTGGGTCGGGGGTGGTCCTTGAGCCACGCTCGCGCGGTGGCGACCACATCCGATTGGCCGACAGCACTTCCCATCACGCGCATCGTAGCCACGGCGTTGGCTAACCTTCGCCGACGAGGGGGTCTCGTGTCGCAGTGGAACTTCAGCACCGTGTGGCGCGCCGTGGGGGCCACTATTCCCCACGAGCCGGCTCTCATTCAAGGTGACCGAACGCTGACGTGGGCCGAGTTCATCCGTTCCAGCGAGGCCGGAGCCAGTTGGCTCCTCGACCACGAACTCGCCCCGGGCGCCAAAGTGGCGCTCTACCTCTACAACTCCCCCGAGTACCTCACGGGGTTCGCGATGGCGCTCGCGGCGCGGTGCGTGCCCATGAACACCAACTACCGGTACGAAGCCGACGAGCTGGCCTACCTGTTTGACAATGGCGACGCCGAGGCCCTGATCTTCCACGGTGTCTTCACCGACAAGGTCGACGCCGTGCGTGCGCGGGTGCCGTCGCTGCGCCACTTCATCTTCGTCGAAGACGGAACCAACCCCTGCCCTGACTGGGCCGTCCCTTTTGAACAGGCGGCTTCACACCCGGTGCGCGAACTGCCCGAGGCGTCACCCGACGACCTCATCTTCCTCTACACCGGGGGCACCACCGGAATGCCCAAGGGCGTGATGTGGCGCAACGACGACCTCTTCGTCCGGATGAACAACGGCTCGTTCCGCAAACTCCCGCCCGAAGGGTCGGTGGACGACGTGGTGTCGCTGCTCGTCAATGAAGGCCCGGGATTCGCCATGCTGCCGGCGTGCCCTCTCATGCACGGCACGGGGCTTTTCTCGGCCATCAACACTCTGGCCATAGGTGGTCGGGTCGTGATGTTGCCCTCGCGAAAATTTGACGCAGCCGAGCTGGCCCACGAAATCGACGACAAGAAGGTCAACGTCGCGGTCATCGTCGGTGACCCCTTCGCTCGGCCACTGCTCGAGGTCGTGCGCAGCGAGCCCGGTCGGTACACGCTGACGTCGTTGTTCGCCATGGTCTCCTCGGGCGCCATGTGGTCGGCCGAGATCAAAGAGTGCCTCCTCGCCCATCACGGCGACATGATGCTGGTGGACGCCTTTAGTTCCTCTGAGGCGCTGGGCATGGGGTCGAGTGTGTCATCAAACCGCGGCACCAAGGCCACCGCGAGTTTCACCCTCGGTGAGAACGTTCGCGTGGTCGGTGACAACGGCCACGACGTCACCCCCGGGAGTGACGAGATCGGCAAACTCATGCTGGGTGGGCGCATCCCCCTCGGGTACTACAAGGACGAGGCCAAGACGGCCGCCACTTTCGTGGTGAAAGACGGTGTGCGCTACAGCGTCCCTGGTGACATGGCCCGCGTCAACGTCGACGGCACTTTGCAATTGCTGGGCCGCGGTTCACAGTGCATCAACACGGCGGGCGAAAAGGTCTTCCCCGAAGAGGTCGAAGAGACACTGAAGACCCACCCGGCCGTCGCCGACGCCTGCGTGGTCGGCGTACCGAGCGAGCGGTTCGGTTCGGCCGTCGTGGCCGCTGTGGAACTCTCCCCCGGTCAGAGCGCCACGGACGAGGAACTCACGGCCTGGGTCAAGTCCCACCTCGCGGCCTACAAGGCACCGCGCCTCATTCGCTTCGTCGACACCATCGGACGGGCCGTCAACGGCAAGATGGACTACGGCCGACACTCGCGGGAAGCAGCCTCCTACGCGGAAGGCCTCGGTGGCCTCTAAGCGAGTTCCGTGGCGCACACTGCTGATGCGCTTCGCCATCTTGGGTGTCTCGGGATTCGGAGGACCCCCGGCTCACGTGGCTCAGATGCGCCGCCAGTGGGTCACGAGTGGCGATCTGACCGACGACGAATTCACCGACGCGTTCGCCGCCGCCAGCCTGCTTCCCGGACCGGCCTCGACCCAGACGGCACTGTGGGTCGGATGGCGCACTCGTGGACTCCTCGGCATGATCAGTGCGGGGCTCTTGTTCATCGTGCCGTCGGTGGCACTGGTGACGTTGCTCGCCACCCAACTACGCGCCACCGGTGGCATCGGGCTGTGGATAGCCGCGGCGGCTCGCGGTGCGGCAATTGCCGTCCCGTCGGTCGCTCTGTGGGCCGGCGTCAATCCCCTACGAGACGCCGTACGGGCCGACCACGCTCACGACCGTGACCGGTTCTGGAGACTCGCCACGGCACTCGTCGGGTTGGTCGGCGGCTTGGCCTCCACGTGGGTGAATCCCGTCTTCGTCATCCTGGCCGCGGGGCTCGTCACCCTCACGTTCGTCGAGCGGGTCGGCCACCCCGCCCTCTTCGCTGCGAGCAAGGGACTATCGCTCGGGCTCGCCGGACTGGCCCTGAAGGTCGGGGCATTGTCCTTCGGTGGTGGCTTCGTGATTGTCGCGATGATGCGCAGCGACGCCGTGACCACCCACCACTGGTTGAGTGACGCCACCTTCGCGTCGGCCGTCGCCCTCGGTCAGATCACGCCGGGACCGGTCGTCGCCACCATCGCCGCTATCGGATACTTCGCCGGTGGCACCCTTGCGGCCATCGGTGCAGCCGCACTCGCCTTTGCTCCTTCATTCGTGTTCGTGGGATTGGGCGCACCTCTCTTCGCCCGCCTGCGGGCCTCGCGTCGGGCGGCCGCCTTCTTCCTCGGGGCGTCATCGAGTGCGCTCGGCCTGATAATCGCCAGTGGATGGCTCGTCGCCCGTGGATTCACCACGTGGTGGGAGTGGGTCGGGGCCGCGGTGGCGGCGGGTGCGGGTGCGAAGTTTCGACCACTCCCCTTGCTCGCAGTGGGCTCCCTGGTTGGGATTGCTCATCTCGCCCTGACGCTCTAACCCCGAAACGGGCGCGGCGGCCTGACTATGCTCAACTCGTTACCGAGCGGTAACCCCCGAGGAGGATTCCATGCCCGAAGCAGTAATTGTCGCCACCGGTCGCACGCCCATTGGCCGTGCCTTCAAGGGTTCGCTGATCGACCTGCGTCCCGACGACCTCACCGCCCACGTGGTGAAGGCGGTCCTGAACAAGGTGCCCCAGCTCGACCCGGCCCTCGTGGAGGACCTCATCGTGGGCTGTGGCCAGCCGGCCGGTGAGTCGGGCTTCAACATCGCTCGAGTCGCCGCTGTCTTGGCCGGACTCCACGACGTCCCTGGTGTCACTGTCAACCGTTACTGCTCGAGCTCGTTGCAGACAATCCGCATGGCCGCCCACGCCATCCGCGCCGGCGAGGGTGACGTCTTTGTTGCCGCTGGCGTTGAGACCGTGTCGCGATTCATGAGCGGTATGTCGGACTCGGGTAACGCGACGAACCCTAAGTTCCGCGACGCCTACGAGCGCACCAAGGCCCGTGAAGCCGGTGGCCAGGGTGCCTGGACCGCTCCGGCCGGTCTCCCCGACATCTACATCGCGATGGGCCAAACGGCTGAGAACGTCGCCGAGTACGAGAACGTCTCGCGTGAAGAGATGGACGAGTTTGCGGCTCTCTCGCAGGCTCGCGCCGTCGCCAGCCAAGAAAATGGCTTCTTTGACCGCGAGATTATCCCGGTCACGACGCCCAGTGGCGTCGTCGTGACCAAGGATGATGGCCCGCGTGCCGGCACCACTGTCGAGAAGCTCGCTGGCCTGCAGCCGGTGTTCCGTCCCGGTGGTTCGGTTACCGCTGGCAACGCGTGTCCGCTGAACGACGGTGCCGCCGCCGTTGTGGTGATGAGCGACACCCGCGCCAAGGAGTTGGGACTCAAGCCTCTCGCTCGCATCGTTGCCTCCGGTGTATCAGGTCTCAACCCCGAGATCATGGGACTCGGTCCGATCGAAGCATGCCGTCAGGCCATGAAGCGTGCTGGCATGACCATCAACGACATCGACCTCGTGG
>CAXBRI010000070.1:0-6495 GCA_963978125.1 uncultured bacterium
ATAGGAGTTGGTGACGGCGAGTTCCTTGGCCCGGGCCTGGGCCTCGTCGTAGTTCGAGCCCCACTGGATGAGATCAATGTCGTACGAGCGGAGTTTCGCGACTTTGGCGCTGGAGGCGTTCACGGGCACCACGACGGTGGCGGGCACCCCAACCAATCCCGAGGCGTGGGCGACGCCGAGGCCGTGATTCCCGGCCGAGGCGGTCACGACCCGAGCCCCCGAACCCTCTCGGGCCACGGCGGACAAGGCGGCCAGGGCGCCGCGAACCTTGAAGGATCCGGTCACCTGGAGAGACTCAAGCTTGGTGAGGACTGGACGACCCCGCACCGACAGCGTCACCGTCGGAGTCTCGTGAAGGTGACGCGCAATCACGTCTCGGGCTTCAGCGAGTTGATCGGCCGTGGGTGCGCTAGGAGCCGTATTCACAACACAATGCTACCGAGAGCCACTCCGGCCTCACGGTCGGCGGTAGCGTGACCGGCGTGTCGTGGATCGCAGTTCTCGGAGTCGCGGTGTTCGCCTTTGTCGGCACGATGGTCGACAACTTCTTCGCCTTCGCCGCGCAGCTTGCCCTCACTCCACCTGAGCGTCATCGTCGCGCGGGTGGCGCGCAGTTCTCGGGCATCGTCACCCTGATCTCCATGTCGGCTCTCCTCGGCTCCCTCTTGGCCGATCTGCCTGATGGTGCCATCGCCGGCGCGGCGCTGGTGCCCTGGGCACTGGCCTGGCACGGTTGGCGACATCGATCCGATCCACCCCGCGAATCCCACCGTCGTGGTGCCACCACGACGTTTGCCGTCACCGTGGCACTCGGTGGTGACAATCTGGCGGTCTGGGCGCCTCTTCTTCGCCTCGGTGGCGTGGGGCGGGCGGCGGCGACTGTGAGTGTCTTTCTGATGTGCGACCTCCTCTTCCTCGCCGTGGCCGGACGGACGGCCCGTCATGAACGGGTCGTGGGCTGGGGACGCCAGTGGGCGCCGGTCGCCACACCTCTCCTCTTTGTGGCCCTGGGTTTCGTCATCATCATGGAAAGCGGAGTTCTCCCGACCTTCGGGTAGCGTTGGTCGCCGTGTCCGCGACCACTCCCGCCCAGATGTTGCGCAGGCTCACGGTCATCGTGGCCATGCAGTACGTGGGCTCGACCCTCGGACTTCCCCTCCTCGCCCTTTTCCTGAACCACCGTGGTGGTTCACCCACCGTGGTCGGAATTGTGATCGCGTCATTCTTCGGTGCCGGCGTCCTGACGCAGTACCTCTTTGGTCACCTCGCCGACCGCTTCGGCCGCCAGCGAATTCTGGTGACGTGCCTCGTGGTCTTCGGCGTGGCCTCGTTCTCCTACCTATTGCCCCTTCACGCCGGGTGGTTCGCCCTGACCCGAGCCTTACAGGGGGCATCAGCCGGCGCAGTGGAGGTCACTGCACTGTCGGCGGTGGCGTCGCGATTCGATGAGAACCAACGTGGCCGGGCCTTCAGCCGCATTTTCGCCGCCCAACTTCTCGGAGTGGTACTCGGTCCGATGTTGGGCGCCGCCGCCACGCCCGACACATTGGGCCGGGCCTTTGCGGTGTCGGGGCTACTGAGTCTCGGAGCGGCCTATGTGGCCGCCCGCACCGACATGGGAATGAGCCCCCGCTCCGACGAGCCCCTTCCCCCGGTTGTGTGGTCCCGCGGGCTCGTCGGGGCGATGTTCGCAGCGGCCACCGGCGGGCTGCTGATCGGCGTGTACGACACCTGTTGGTCACTGCTGATGCACGCACAAGGAGCCACCGCATTCCAGATCCGACTCAGCTGGACTCTGTTCGGACTTCCATTTCTTCTCCTGACCCGTGTGGGTGGATGGTTGGCTGACCACGGAAATCGTCGCGTCATTGCCCTGATTGGCATGTTGAACGGTGCCGTGTTTCTCGCTATCTATCCGCACCTGCACAACGTGGGTTGGGTTCTCGCCTTGGGTTCGATGGAATCGATCGGTGCGGCGATGACGGGTCCGTCGGCGATGTCTCTACTCACCGAGGGGGCTCACGACCGCGAGTTGAGCCGCCGTCAGAGCCTCTACGCCACCTCCAATACGGCAAGCCTGGCACTCACGGCGGGGCTGTCGGGCGTTTTGTACACGGTCGACCTCGCACTCCCTTTCACCGTCGTGGCGGTAATCGCCGCAACGACCGCCAGCTCGACCTTGTGGTGGTGGCGGGGAATTCCCGGCCACATCCCTCACAACTAGTTGCGGAAACCTCTCCAGATACAACAACAGGGGCGGCGCTTTCGCGCCGCCCCTGTTGGGTTGATCCGACTCGAGGTCGAGAGACTGGCGACTAGTTCGCCAACCAGACCTGGTCCCAGTGGTTCTCACCGCCGTTGGGCGACAGCGCCGTGCCGTACGTGAGGTACGGCGTTGAGACACCCTTGACGATCTTGGTGCCGGGGACACCGCCATCGTTCTCGAAGGCCCAGTTCTGGACGTTCGACTTGGCAGCCCACATCGTGATGGTCGCGTCCAACCAGAGGTAGTTGACGTTCTGGCCGAAGTAGCCGGCAACCTGCTTCCAGTACGCGATGGTGTCGCTCGGGTTCGACGCGCCGCAAGCAGCGAGCATCGCAGCCTGCAGACGCGGGTCGGCCTGGTGAGCGAAGTTCACCGCACCAGCGATGTTCTTCGCGTTGGCTCCACCGATTGAGTAGCTGCTGTCCAGCGACCAGAAGTACAGTTCGTCCTTGAGGTTCTGGCTGTTCCACCACACGTAGTTTTCGGACGGGTCCACGCCGCCGAACTGCGACCACGATGAGGCGTCGTAGGTACCGGCCACCACGTTGTTGATGAGGGCGACCTGGTTCACCGGCTTGGGCACCACCGTGATGCCCACTTCCTGCAGAGCGCTCTGGATGAACGTAAACGCCTGGAGAGCGGCGTTCGAGCCGTCCACGAACTGCAGCGTGAAACTGGTGTTCTTGCCCGGATTGGCTGCCCTGTAGTCGTTCAGGTGACCCTTCGCAACCGTCTTCAGTTTCGAACCGTCGAACGCCGGGAATCCATTGTTCGAGTTGTAGAAGCGTGATGAGCTCTTGAACGGCCCGTCACTCTTCACGCCAACGTTGCTGTCGACTACCTTGAGATAGGTCGCGCGGTTGATCGCCGCGGCACAGGCCTTGCGGAAGTCAACGCTGGTGAGCGGGTTGAACTTGCCCGGCACCCACTGAGTACCGTCGTCGCTCATCGCACCGTTGATGTTAATGAACGTTGCCGGCTTCGTGTAGTTGTTGTTCGGGTCGATGAGCCAGTTGCCGGGCTTACCGTCCACCCAACCGAAGATGTTGTTCTGAACGCTCACCGGCGGCATGCACCGAGCCGCGTTCGAACCCAGGTCGACACCGGCCGGGTAGAAGGCGGGCAATGCCGACGCCCCGATGTAGGCCGCGACTGTCGCACCAGTTTGACCGCCACCAACAGCCGCCGACACCGCACCTGCACCGCTGCTGGCGTAGAGGGCGTACAACTGGTTGATCGTCGCCAAGGGCAGCCCCTGTCCGATCAACGCAGTGATGGTGCCGTTCTTCTTCAGGTACGGGTAGATACCGGGAATACCGTAACTATTGGTTCCACTGAAGTCCTTGCCCGTGTACCACATACCCCACTGGTTGAGCGAACCCGAGCAGTTGAGAATGATTGAGTTGGTCGCCGGGTCGCGCTTGTCACCAGTGTCAGTGCGCCACGCCACATTGTTGATGTTGCCCGACTTTATTGAGGCAATGGACGTTCCGTCTGTCGTGTACAGCACATCGATATTGCCCGAGGCGAGCGCGTTGTTGCGGTCGGTCGGGTCAACGATGACCTTGAATGTCACACCGTCGAGGAAAGGCAGGTCACGGCCCTTGGCGTCCTTCTTCCAGTAATTGGTGTTAGCCGTCGTGACGAACGTGTTCATCTGCGACCAGCTCACGTACTTGAACGGGCCGGTTCCGACGGGTCCGGGGCAGGACTGCGATAGCCCGTTGTAGGCCAGACTCAACGGAGCCTCAGTCTTCGCGTTCTGAGAAGCGAGCGTCTTGGTACCAGCTGACACGGCCGCGTTTTCCCAGTTCTTACCCGAGGCCATGCGGCCAATCTGCGCGTCAGCAATCCACATCGGGAAGTTGACGAGAGGGAAAGCCAGGTTGAACGTCACGGTGCCGTCACCGTTGTTCACGCAGTAGTTCGGCGCCGAAGCGAAGATTGGGACGATGGCCGGTCCTACAGTGCCGTCCGACATCGAAGCCTGCATGTTGGCCACCACGTCATCGGCCGAGAAGGCCGTCCCGTCGTGGAACGTCACACCCGTGCGGAGCGTGAACTTCCAGGCCTTGTAGTTGTTCGAGGCCACCCACTTGGTCGCCAGGCTGGGCAGAACGTCATCACCGGTCTTCTTGATCACGACCAAGGTGTCGTAGATCGCCGCGCCACGCGCGAAGGCACCAGCGTCCCACTTTGAGTGCGCCCCGTTAAAGGTCAGGGCCGAGGGAATGTCCGAGGCCAAACCGACCGTCAGCGTTCCGCCACGGACCGGCGAGCCGACACCGACACCCGCGGCGGCACTCGCCACGTTCGCCAGCATTCCGTCAACAACGGAACCAGCCATCGCAACACCACCAACAGTGGCCGCCGAGTGAGTCAAAAACTTTCGGCGATTAATCATGGAACTCATCTGGGTCAACTCCCCCGGAGGCTCAGCCCTGTGCTTCCCTCCACCGCGAAAGATAGCAACAGTGGGCAACACGCGTGAGAAGTTTTCGAACGTGTGAAAATTTGGGCAATAGCGCCCTACCGCCTCGGCTTTACCGAGCAGTAACTCCTGATGAGGGCTTTTTTCATGAACTCGCCTACCGGCCGAAAGTGGAGTCTTCACCCCCCCATCCCTTTACCCACCTCACAAAAATATTTGTGAACGAATCCTTGCCAATACGGCGTCATGGATGTCGGGAACGGAAAATCCAGAGAGTAACGGGAGATGAAAATGGTGGCCGTGCACACGGCCTTCAATCAATCTCACGAGAACGACATACGCGCGTTTGACGTCGAGCAGCGCGGCATCGACCTCATTCCCGAGTCGCAGCGATGGGCCAGCGCACGTGCGGTTGGCGCCATGTGGGCGGGTTCATCACTCAACGTTGAGTACTTCGTCTACGGAACGTTGCTGATGGCCTTCGGCTTCAGTTTCGCGCAGGCCGTTGTCATCACAGTGGTGGGCAATCTTTCCTTCCTGCTGCTGGGCGTGGCCTCCTTACAGGGGCCAGCGACGGGGACGACCACGTTCACCATCGGCCGTGCGGCCTTTGGCGGCCGAGGTGCCCGCGGAGTGGCCTTCTTGAACTGGATCACCATGCTGGGATTCGAGACCGAGGGCCTCATCCTCGTGGTCGCCGCTCTCATCACGTTGTCCCGGATCGCGGGCATTGCTGTCGACACGAACCTGAAGGCGGTCTTCATTGTCGCGGCGGTGGGTCTGCAAGCGATCATTCCCTATTTCGGGCACGCGACGATGATGAGAGTGTTGCGCGCACTCATCGCACCTTTCGCGCTCATCTATCTCGCCTTCGCATGGTTCGACCTCGGACACGCGCACGCGTCGTTCCCCGCCCCCGCCCCCGTGGCGTGGCCTCTCGTGACCGCAGGTATCGCGTTCACCATCGCGCTGTCGGGCCTCGGTTGGACCGAGTGTGGCAACGACTATTCACGCTACGTGCGAGCCGACGTCTCTCCCCGGTCACTCGTCGGATGGGTTTTCGTTGGCACGGCCTTGCCGCAAGTTGTGCTCATGATTCTCGGTGCGAGCACGTTCACCGTGATGAGTTCGTCCGCCCAAGTCGCGCGCTGGAACAGCGCCAACCCCTTCGATGCATTGACCCACCTCCCCATGTTGCCGTCGTGGTTCACCACGCTGTTCCTAGTAGTCGCGGTGATGCAGCTCTTCGCCATCAATTCGTTGGATCTGTACTCATCGGGAGTCTCGTTGCAAGCGGTTGGCCTGCCGTTGCGGCGATACCAGGCCGTGCTCGTCGACAGTGTGCTGGCCGGGGCCCTGACGGCGTGGGCCGAGTTTCAGGGAACGTTTTCTCTGTACATGAAGGAGTTCGTAGGAGTCATCATTGTCTGGATCACGCCGTGGTTCACCGTCTTCATCATCGATTGGTTACTGCGGGGTCGGCACTACGACGCGGCCGAATTGCAGCGCACCGACCGTGGCGGCCTTTACTTCACGGGACGCTTCGGTGTGAACCTAAATGCGATCGTGGCATTCGTTCTGGGCATGGTCGCTTCGATCATCGGCTTCTCCAAGGCGCCGCCTCCGGTCAATTTCCCCTTCCACTGGATGACGCCACTCTCGAACCACTTCGGGGCCGTCTGCGCCGGACAGGTCTCGGAGGGCGCCTGCCCGGCTGGTTGGTATAGATCGGAAGAGCACACGTCTGAACTCCAGTCACGTGGCCTTATCTCGTATGCCGTCTTCTGCTTGAAAAAAA
>CAXBRI010000071.1:0-6480 GCA_963978125.1 uncultured bacterium
GGGCGAAGCGGGGAAGCCAAGACCAGGAGTTTCCGCGTCGATCTCATCTTTCCGCCGTCGGCCCGCAAGGGCTCGAAGTTGGTGGGACTGCCCTACGCCGTGGCGCCGCAGCTGCCGCTTGCTTAGCGGCCCGCGTCCACCTCGTTGGAGCGCGGACTGAGCATCACCGCGATGATGAGCGGAACTGAAACGGCCACCGTGACCAGGTAGTAGGTGTGAATGCCGAACCGGTCAAAGAGAGTTCCCGCCAGCGCCAGGCCCACGGGCTGAAATCCCAGGGAGACGAACCAATCCACCGAACTCACGCGACCCAACAATTCGGTGGGGACCTCTTCTTGGAGAAGCGACTCCCAGATGATCTGCCCGAGACTTCCCGCCGGTCCCGCGATTAAGGGGAAGATGATGAGCAGCCATGGATTGTTTGCCACCACCATGAAGAGGCCCGACAGCGTCCCGACGAGCCAGTACAGCCACATGGTGCGCACGCGGTGTCGCGGTGTGGGGCGATACGACATGGCGATGGTGACGAAGGCCTGTGTCAGTGACGATGCGGCCAATATCAGACCGATCATCGACTTTGATTCGTGAAAGACGTGGCGAAGTGAGTAGAACACGGCGATGTAGAGAGGTGAGGTCACGAACGCGTTGGTGATGAGGGCCGCGCCCAAAGTTCGACTGATCCACGGGGCTCGCCAGACGAACTTCAATCCGGCCGCGATATCCGACAGCATCGAATTTGGCGACGGTTCAGGTTTAGCGAGTCGGGGCAGGGCAATGGCGCACCCGGCACTGATGATGAAGGTCGCGATGTCGATTCCTAGCGACAAAGGAGTGGACAGGGCGGCGATAAATCCCCCCACCAGTGGTCCCACGACGCTGAACGAGAGGGTGATGGCGGCCGACCGTGCCGAGTTGTACGAGACGAGCAGATGGCTCGGGGTGATCTCGGGCACGATGGCCGAAATGGCCGGGGTGAACACCGCATCAGCCGTTCCGAATAGCACCGCAAGGACGATGAGTTCGCTGTACGTGAGCCGGTGGATCATCAGAAGGACCATCACCACGGTCAGTACTGCGGCCCTCCCGACATCCGACACAATCAACAAGAGCCTTCGGGGCAATCGGTCGACAACGGCCCCTCCGAAAAGGACAAAGACCAGCAGGGGAATGACGCGGGCCGCTCCGAACCAGCCCATTGCCGACGCCCGATGCGTGAGGTCCAAAATGAGAATGGACAACGCGATGTTCGCTACCGAATCTCCGAAAAATGAAGCGGTTTGTCCAATCAGGAGGTAACGGGGATTCCGTTCGGCGAATATGGCGCCGACGCCCCGGGTTTTTTCCACCGCGTAAGCCTACGCCAGGAGCAAGGTCCCGAATCTGAGACGAGCAGGCTTCGACGCGATTTTCCCGGCGTAGTTTTCTGCTGAATTGGGGGTTCGTGATGCGTGCGTGGTGGATGGTGACGTTCATCGTCGTGACGCTCGCGGCTGAAATTGGAGTGAGCTCAGCGGCTGGACATCGACAAATGATGATGTGGGTCGGTCTCCTGGCGTTAGCGGTAGTCGGTCGTGTCTCCGTGATCGATTGAAGGTTGATACTTCGAGTTCCGAATGTTGTTCCCATCCACGACCGGCTCTCTGTCTTCGCGACGGTGACGAAAAGACGGAAGTCGTAGTCTGGTTGCATCGAAAACGTCTCACACATCAAGCCTCGACTCCGAGGATGGCTGCATCTCGCCGGTGCGATCCTCCTGCCAGCTCTGTCGCCAATTCTCCTCGTCAGGTCGCACACGTGGGCCCAAGTGGGGTGGGTCCTGTGTTTCGTGCTCGGCGTCGAGTCGATGTTGGTGACAAGTTCCATATTCCACCGAGTGAACTGGGAGCCCGCTGCTCGTCGCAAGTGGCGTCGAGCCGACCATTCGGCAATCTTCCTGGCGATTGCCGGAAGTTATCTCGCGATCGCTGGTCTCACCATGCGTGGGACAATCCGACTCGTACTTCTTCTGGTGGTGGCTGGAGGTGCACTCGCCGGAATCGCCATTCGCCAGTTTGCTCTCGACGCACCAAAGTGGGCTAATACGCTTCCGTACCTCGTGGTTGGTTGGGCCGCGTTGGCGGTTTTGCCCCAAATCGAGCGAGGTGGTGGATGGTTGAGTCTCGCCCTGATTGGCGCGGGCGGAGCGGCCTATTCAGCGGGAGCCGTGTTCTACGGTGCCAAGCGCCCCAAGTTGGTACCGCACATTTTTGGATATCACGAAC
Organism: uncultured bacterium; assembly: GCA_963978125.1. Classification (GTDB taxonomy): domain Bacteria; phylum Actinomycetota; class Acidimicrobiia; order Acidimicrobiales; family RAAP-2; genus RAAP-2. Next base: position 2,262 of record CAXBRI010000071.1, read on the forward strand.
TTTTTCACGCGTTCACGTTGCTGGGCGCGGGGCTCCACTTTGCGGCGGTCGCGGTAGCGCTTCGTTAAGCCGCGCTACTGACGCGTAATCCGTGAGGGGGTGATGAAAAAGCCTCGACCCTTGTGGTTCCGACACGTGACCGAACTGTTGCCAATCACACACGTGAAGGGTCCGGACACCACCTTTGTTCCCGGAGCGAAGGTGGGAGTCCCGAGGCCCGGATTTGAACCACACGCCACCCCTGTGCAGATCCGAATCCGACCTGATGGTGAGAGTCGGACATTCTGGGTGCGCGAGGACGTTGAGGTCATGCAATAGGCGCTCGATAGGAAACGTCCCGAACCGAGAGAAAAGTGATGGTCAATTTCGCAGTCGATGGTTGGCTTGGCGGGCCCGAAATATCCATTGAACTCAAAAACCGGCAAGGACGTTTTCACTGTTGTGCTGATAGTGGTGGCGCCGGCATGAATGGTGGAATATCCGGAGAACGTCAGCAACAGAGTTGCGAGAATCAAGAACCTCCGGCGAAGACCGGCGATCGAACGCTTCACGTGCGAAGCCTAATTCAGGCTTACCTGAGTTCCGTTTTGATCCGGAGGCATGCAAATTGGCAAAGGGTGGTGAAAGAACTCCCACCTATGGGAGCGGGTGACGGGAATCGAACCCGCATAGCCAGCTTGGAAGGCTGGAGCTCTAGCCATTGAGCTACACCCGCGTGCCGCGAACGGCTACGAACCATTCTACGACACGCCGGTAGCGTGGCTACGTGGATGAGGCAACCCTGTACGACGCGCTCGGGAAGCCCTTTTTCGTCCAACTCGTGGAGGATTTCTATGAGTTCGTCGAGGCCGACGAGATCCTGCGGCCGATGTACCCCGACGACCTCACCGAGGCCAAGCATCACTTGGTGCTGTTCCTGATTCAGTACTGGGGTGGGCCGGCCCAGTACATGGCCGAACGGGGCCACCCGCGCCTGCGCATGCGCCATTCACCCTTTCGGATCACCAAACGGGCCCGCGACGCGTGGCTCGCCGCCATGACGGGGGCGCTGGAGCGCCAGCGCGACCGACTGACGGCCGAGCAGTTCGATGAAATGGCGTCGTACTTCGAAATGGCCGCCCACCAACTGCGCAACGTCTAGCCCCTTCTACGCTGAACCCGTGGCCCGATTGGTTCTGCGCGACGAGGAGCGACCCGTCATTCGGGTCACGCCACTGGTGGGAGGGGTCGTCCGCCCGGTGCTGCTGACCCTTCTCGGCGCGTTGGCTGTGTGGCTCGCCACTCATCACATCGCCGCCCTCTCACGCCACTCGACGGTCCTGTGGTTACTGCTCGTGGGGCCGCCCGCACTCGTGAGTGCCACCCGCATCGCGAGGTGGCGCCGGCACTCCATTGTGGTCACCTCGCAGCGGGTCGTGACCATGGCGGGTGTGCTGGGGCGCCAGGTGTCGTCGGCCGAGCTCGGTGACATCACGGTGATTCACGTCGACCAGCGTCTCCACGAACGGGTCCGTCGTCGCGGGGCCGTTCTGGTGGACGTGATGGACGGATCGTGGAACCTCGGTGTGGTGCGTCACCCCGGAGCTCTGGCCCGGGTCATCGAACGCCAACGTGCGCTTCTCACTCAGAACGCGGAGGAGTACGACCCGCTCGTCGAACCTGAAGATCTGGGCTTCGAACTTCCGAGTCGGGTGACCATCCTCGACGAATACCGGCGCCGGCGCGGTCGCGCCTGAGCGCCGCTACCGTGTCCCAATGACTTCGCGCTACCGGTGCACCGCGTGCGGCAACCTGACCCGCTTCGACGTGACCGAGTCGACCACGGTGCGCTCCTTCTACCACTACACGGTGGGAGGCGAACTAACGATTGAAGAGCCGACGGTCATCTCGCGCACGGTGGACGAGGTGTCGTGTCGGTGGTGTGGCCACGGCCGTGCCGTCGAGGAGATTGTCGACGGCCAGTAGTGAATCTGCGCTCGATTGACGAGCCCCGCGAGCGGCCGGCTCCGGCCGAACTCACCGGGATTGATGCGTCGGGCCACACCGTGTCCGTGCCTCTGAGTGGGCGCCACTTGATTGTCGCCGTGAAGCCCGACTGCGACGGGTGTCGCTCCATGCTCGACGCCACCAGCGACGATGTCGCCGGCCTCCCGATGGTTTTCCTGGCCGCGCAGCACAGTGACGAGTGGCGTGACCGTGAGGTCCTCGTGTCGCCCGGCGCATTGGAGGAATTGGGCATCACCTGGCCGCCCTTCTACGTGGTGGTCGATTCGGGCCGAATCGTGGGTGAGGGCGTGGTCTTTGGCCCCCGACAGGTTGCCGAGGAGATCCGCCGCGTCATCTGATGTAACACCGTCGTGGAACCGTGGTTCTACGTGAATGTGGTGTGACGAGGAGTGGTATGGACGGAATCGAGCTTTCCATTAGTTGCGACAGTTGCGTGAGGCGTTCGACGCCTCACTGCGAGGACTGTCTCGTGACCTTTGTGTTGGGCGAGGAACCCGGTGAACTGACGATCAATCCCATTGAGGCCGAGGTCATCGAGCTGTTCACCCGCGAGGGCATGTTGCCCACGTTGCGGTACCGCTCGGTTCCGACAAACTAGTAAGCCCACTCTCGGTAGCGTGGTGGCGTGGCGCGCCACCTCCTGGTAACGAACGACTACCCGCCGAAGACCGGTGGCATCCAGGTGTACCTCCACGAGTTGTGGAGCCGTTTAGAACCGGATCGCGCCGTGGTCGTGACCGCGTCCTCACACGAGGCGGCCCCGGTGTTTGACGCGGCCTCGCCAATCGCGGTGGAGCGCATCGACGCGGCGACGTTGTACTTACCGACCCCACGGGTGCGCGCCCGCATTGAAGAGGCCATAGCCCGGCACCGGCCTTCTCTCGTTCTGCTGGACCCGGCGTGGCCCCTCGGGTTGATTGGTCCCACGTTGTCGGTGCCCTACGGCGTCGTGCTCCATGGTGCCGAGGTGACCATTCCTGGCCGCCTGCCCCTCGTCGCCTCGACCCTGCGCCACGTGTTGCGTCGCGCGTCGGTCATCGTCGCGGCCGGTCAGTACTGCGAAACCGAAGCACGACGGTGCGTGGGTGGCGATCTGCCCCCGGTCGTCCAGATTCCCCCGGGAGTTGACGTCGAGCGTTTCACTCCCTTGGGGGAGGGGGACCGCAGGGCGGTGCGTGAACGTCTCGGTCTGACGGGCCCGGGGCCGCTTCTCGCGTCGTATTCGCGCCTGGTGCCCCGCAAGGGAATGGACACCCTGATTCGCGCGGCCGCGATTCTGCGGCGACGAGGCTTCGACTTCACCCTGGCCGTGGGCGGTTCGGGCCGTGATCGCGAACGCCTCGAGCGACTGGCCGCCCGCGAAGGTGTGGAGGTGCGTTTCATGGGTCGCATTGACGACGAGGTCCTACCGTCTTGGCTGGCCAGTGCCGACGTGATGGTGATGGACTGTCGCAGTCGGTGGCTCGGTCTCGAGCAAGAGGGATTTGGGATCGTGTTCGTGGAAGCCGCCTCCGCCGGCGTCCCGGCGGTTGCGGGACGCTCCGGTGGGTCGCACGAAGCCGTCGAGGACGGTGAGACCGGATTGGTCGTTGAACGCTCGCGCAGCCCGCAGGCGCTCGCCGACGCCCTCGAAGAGTTGCTGGTTGATCCGGCCCTTCGCGCCGAGTACGGCACCCGGGCCCGGGAGGTCGCGCTCGAGCGTTTCGACTGGCGGAAGTTGGCGGCCGAACTGGGTGCGGGCTTGGAGCCTTTCGACGGCGCCGTGACCTACAGTTGAAGGACAAGGAGGCGAAGTGAGCCAGCACACGGCCGAAACCATTGTCATTCACGCGCCCCTCGCGGCCATCTACGACGTGGTCATTGATTTCGCTCACTACACCGAGTGGGCCCGTGACGTGAAGCGCGTCGACATTCTGGAGCGTGACGATTCCGGCCGGGCAACTTTGGTCGAGTACCGGGTGGCCGCCTTCGGTCGTTCGGCGACCTATCGACTCCACTACGACTACTCGGACGCGCCCGCGGTGATTCGCTGGCACCAAGACGACGGTGACCTCACCGAAATCCTGACCGGTTCCTACCGGTTCACTGCCGAGGGCCCTTCGACGCACGTCACCTACGAGCTCGCGGTGGAGTTGCGCGTGCCCCAGATCGGAAGATCACACGTCTGAACTCCAGTCACGTGGCCTTATCTCGTATGCCGTCTTCTGCTTGA
>CAXBRI010000072.1:0-6413 GCA_963978125.1 uncultured bacterium
GGAGTTCAGACGTGTGCTCTTCCGATCTCCAAACGGAAAGTAACCGGTGTTGATCTGCGCTTCTCGTGTACCTCGGAGCGCAGATCAACACCGGTTACTTTCCGTTTGGGAGTTCTCGCTGGGCGTTTGCGAGCCACTACGTCGCGATATGGCTGGACCCTCTTGGCACCAAGGCCAACAGTGTGCTCGAGTTCGTTTTTCTCATCGCCAATGTGGGCGTGATCGCCGGCTTCTTGGTGTTCGTGTCGTACTCGAAGCACCTTCATATCTTCCTTGCGCCCATCAACGTCGGCACGTCGCGTCGGCCCCGCGCCCTCGGTGGTCTGGACAAGACCCCCGACATGGACATGGAGAACGTCACCGAAGACACGGTCTTTGGGGTGGGCACCATCGGCGACTTCACCTGGAAGCAGATGCTCGACTTCGCCACCTGCACCGAGTGCGGAAGGTGCCAGTCGGTATGCCCGGCCTGGAACACGGGTAAGCCGCTCAGCCCCAAGCTGCTCATCATGGGCCTGCGAGACAACATGTTCGCGTCGGCCGACCGACTGCTGTCAGGTTCGTCCGAGGGCGAAGTGGCGACCCTGGTACCGACCACCATTGACCCGGATGTTCTCTGGTCGTGCACCACTTGTGGCAGTTGTGTCGAACAGTGCCCAGTGGACATTGAGCATGTGGACGCCATCATTGACATGCGTCGCTACGAGGTTCTGATGGAGAGCCGCTTCCCGACCGAAGCCGGATTGCTGTTGCGCAATATGGAAAACCAGGGCGACCCCTGGGGTCTCGGTTCGTCGAAGCGCACCGAGTGGTTGGCCAACCTCGATTTCGAGGTGCCGGTGGTCGATGGAAAGATTCCAGAAGGGATTGAGTACCTCTACTGGGTGGGTTGTGCGGGGTCGCTCGACGAGCGCGGTCGTAAGCAGGTGGAATCGACCGCCCGAATGTTGCATCGCGCCGAGGTGACGTTCGCCGTTCTGGGTCCGCGCGAATCGTGCACCGGTGACCCTGCACGTCGGATGGGCAACGAGTACCTCTTCCAGGAGATGGCTAAGGCCAATATCGCAACGCTGAACGAGGTGGGCGCGACGAAGATTGTCGCCAGCTGTCCGCACTGCTTCAACACCATCAAGAACGAGTACCCGGATCTCGGCGGCTCCTTCGAGGTGATTCACCACGCTGAGTTATTGAGTCACTTGATTGAAGCCGGCAAACTGAAGCCTGGTCTGAACTTCACGGGCACGGTCACATATCACGACCCGTGCTACCTGGGTCGGCACAACCGGGTCTTCGACGAGCCGCGCAGCGTTCTGGACGCCGTCCCCGGAGTCAAGGCCGTTGAGATGCACCGCCACCGTGAGCGCGGATTCTGCTGCGGAGCGGGTGGCGCCCGTATGTGGATGGAAGAGAACATCGGTAAGCGCGTCAACATGGAGCGCACCCAGGAGGCGCTGGGTACCGGTGCCGACGTGGTGTCGACCGCCTGTCCGTTCTGCATGATCATGCTCGATGACGCGGTGAAGGCTCAGGGCCGTGGTGACGAGGTGTCGGTTGTTGATATCAGCCAGGTCGTTGAGCGCTCGCTCTAATTCACGGAGCCGAAACATACCCATAACGGGCTCGAAACACTGAACCGCCACACTGGAGAGGACATCCGAGGTCAACGGCGCCCTCCCGAGTGAAGGAGTTTCGGTGCTGTTTGCGGACAATATCCCCTATCCCCACTGGCTGAATCCTGCCGACAACACGTGGCAGTTGGTGGCGGCCACGCTGGTGGGGCTGATGAGCCTGCCCGGCCTCGCCGTCTTGTACGGCGGTCTGGTGCGCAAGAAGTGGATCGTCAACACCATGCTGATGGTGTTCTCCGGCTTTTCGCTGACCCTGGTGGTCTGGACGCTGTGGGGTTACAACCTGGCCTTCGGCCAGCTGTCCCACTTCGGACCCGACGGATCGTTCTGGAGTGGATTCATCGGCCACTTCACCCCACTCTCGACGGCTTCGTCCATTCAGGGCCAGGCCGTGTCGGGGTCCAACACCCTCATCCCCTTCCACTTCCCGACGGCGACTCTGGCCTACTTCCAGTTCGTCTTCGCGGCCATCACGCCACTCCTCTTCCTCGGTGGCCTCGTGGGTCGTTTGAAGTTCAAGGCGTGGTTGTTGATTGTGCCGCTGTGGATCACGTTGGTGTACTGCGTCAATGCGGCCTTGCTCTGGGGCGGCGGGTTCTTCGCCCAGAAGGGTGCCGTGGACTACGCCGGTGGATTCGTCATCCACACGTCGGCCGGCATCGCGGCCTTCGTGGGCGCCGCACTGGTGGGTCCGCGCCGCTGGCAGGACCGGGAGAACGCCTTCCCCAGCAATCTGATGATGGTGGCCGTTGGTGCGGGCATCATTTGGCTCGGCTGGAACGGCTTCAACGGGGGCGCCTCCTACTACGCCGGTTCGGACTCGGCCGCGGCCGTGTTGAACACGAACATCGCCACGGCCGTCGGGTTGTTGACCTGGCTGTTGATGGATATGTTTTTCAGTCGCCAGAAGAAGCCCACGTTCCTCGGCGCGATCAACGGAATTCTGTGCGGTCTGGTCGCCATCACCCCGAGTGCGGGTTGGGTCAACCCCATCGGGGCAATGGGCGTCGGACTGATTTCGTCAGCCGTCGTCTGGGTCAGTTGGAACTACCTGTCACGCGTCCGTCCCTTCAGCAAGGTAGATGACGCCCTTGGCGTCATCTACACCCACGGCATTGCCGGCCTCATTGGCGGGCTTCTGGTGGGCGTCCTCGCCGATCCCAAGATGACCATGTACGGCGTCAAGGGACCGAACTTCGACGGCGCGGGCAGCTTCTCGGTCGGCGGTGTTCTCTACACCCACTCGTGGCACCAGTTCTGGGAACAGTTCCTCGCCGCCAGTTGGGTCGTGGTCTTCACCGCGGTGGGCACCACGGTGGTCTTCACCATCGTGAAGTACCTCGTAGGGGGACTTCGCGAGAGCGATAATGACCTGCGAGACGGTGACATCGCCATCCACGAAGAGGAGGCCTTCCCCGAACCGACCTTCGGTGAGCCTCTCGCTTCGCCCAGCCACCTACACACCGACAACGTTTAAGGAGAGACATCATGAAACTGGTTACCGCAGTCGTGAAGCCCTTCAAGCTTGACGAGATCAAGGTTGCCGTGAAGGCGGCCGGCGTGACGGGCCTCACGGTCACTCAGGCCCGGGGATTCGGCTCCTCGGGAAGCCACATCGAGGTCTACCGTGGCCGCGAGTACGAGTTCGACTTCACGGACAAGATCCGCGTGGAGTGCATCTGCACTGACGAACAGGCCGACACCATCATCGACGCCATCGTGGGTGCCGCGCGCACCGATACGGTGGGTGACGGCATCGCCTGGATCACCGACGTGGAGCACGTGGTGCACGTGCGCACCGGTGAACGGGGCCCCGGCGCGGTGTAGCCGATTCAGCCCGCTTGACGGCCGACGGCCGCGGCCGCGGCCGCGGCAGCATCGGGATCACCGAGGTACGCGGCGTCGAGCACGTTGAGCTGTTCGTCGAGGCGCAGTCGGTAGGGGATGCCGGTCGGAATTTCGAGCTCGGCAATCTCGTCCTCGCCGATTCCCTGGAGCATCATGCGTAGCGCCCGTAGTGAGTTGCCGTGGGCCACCACGAGAACGGCGCCGCCACGGGCACCTTCGACGCGCAGGTCTTCGGCGATGGCGTCGCGGTAGTAAGGGGTGACGCGGGCCACCACGTCCTTCAGGCATTCGGTCGCCGGGATGTTCTCGCGGGGCACGTCGCGATAACGCGGGTCGCCGAGACTGGACCGCGGGTCACCCTCGGGTAGGGGAGGCGGGGGAACGTCGTAGGAGCGACGCCAGAGCTTGACCTGGTCGGCCCCGAACTGGGCGGTCGTCTCCTTCTTGTCCTTTCCCGTGAGATCGCCGTAGTGGCGTTCGTTCAGGCGCCAACTACGCCGGACGTTCAGCCAAGAGCGTCCGGCCTCGTGGAGAGCCAGTTCGGCCGTCCGGATTGCTCGAGTGAGCAAGGACGTGTGGAGAACCCGCAGGTCAAGGTCTTTTTCGCCGGCCAGCAGGGTGCCGGCGGCCCGGGCCTCGATTTCCCCCTCGGGGGCCAGATCAACGTCGTGCCAGCCCGTGAAGAGGTTGAGGTCGTTCCAGACTGACCGGCCGTGGCGCAAGAGAATGAGATCAGGCACAAGGTGAGCGTAGCCCTCCCAAAGAAAATCGAGAATTGCTGAATTTCAGGGCTTTTCAGGACTTTAGCCCCTTGCGTACATTTTTCTTGACAAGGTAAGACTCAAGTTTGTATTCTAGGTGGCGTACTCCGGTGGCCGGATGGTCCGGCCCCAGGGAACTGAAGGATTGAACTCATGGCTAAGGCAGTCGGAATTGACCTAGGAACCACCAACTCGGTGGTCAGCGTGCTGGAGGCGGGCGAGCCCGTGGTGATTCCCAACGCCGAGGGTGCGCGTACGACCCCGTCGGTGGTTGGTTTCTCGAAGACCGGCGAGGTGCTCGTGGGCGAGGTCGCCAAGCGTCAGGCCATCACCAATCCCGACCGCACAATCCGCTCGGTCAAGCGGCACATGGGCGAGAACTCGTGGACCGTCGACATTGACGGCACCAAGTACACGGCCCAGGAAATTTCCGCACGTATTCTCCAGAAGCTCAAGCGTGACGCCGAGGCCTACCTCGGCGACTCGGTCACCCAGGCTGTGATCACCGTACCGGCGTACTTCAACGACGCCCAGCGCCAGGCCACCAAGGAGGCGGGGACCATCGCCGGTCTCGAGGTTCTGCGCATCGTGAACGAGCCCACGGCCGCGGCCTTGGCCTACGGTCTCGACAAGGGCGGCGCCGAGCAGACGATTCTCGTCTTCGACCTGGGTGGCGGCACCTTCGACGTGTCCGTGCTCGAGATCGCCGAGGGCGTCTTCGAGGTGAAGTCGACCCACGGTGACACCAACCTCGGTGGTGACGACTGGGACCAGGCCATCATCAACTGGCTGGTCAAGTCCTTCAAGGACACCGAGGGTGTGGATCTCTCGGCCGACAAGATGGCCGAGCAGCGCCTCAAGGAGGCCGCCGAGAAGGCGAAGATCGAGTTGTCGCAGGTCCAAGAGACTCAGATCAACCTGCCCTTCATCACGGCGACGGCCGACGGCCCCAAGCACCTCGACATGAAGTTGACCCGGGCCAAGTTCAATGAACTCACGTCCGACCTCGTCGAGCGTTGCCGGAAGCCCTTCGACCAGGCCATCAAGGACGCCGGATTGACCGTCGGTCAGCTCGACCAAGTCATCATGGTCGGTGGTTCCACGCGTATTCCGGCGGTCCAGGAACTGGTCGCCCAACTGACGGGTCGTGAGCCCAACAAGTCGGTGAACCCCGACGAGGTAGTCGCGGTCGGTGCGGCCGTGCAGGCCGGAGTGTTGAAGGGCGACGTGAAGGACATTTTGCTTCTCGACGTGACCCCGTTGTCGCTCGGTATCGAGACCATGGGCGGCGTGATGACCAAGATCATCGAGCGCAACACGACCATCCCGACCAAGAAGTCCAACACGTTCACCACGGCCGACGACAACCAGCCGAGCGTCGAGGTGCACGTGCTCCAGGGCGAGCGCGAGATGGCGGCCTACAACCAAACGTTGGGCAAGTTCCAGTTGGTGGGTATCCCGCCGGCTCCGCGTGGCGTGCCCCAGATTGAGGTCACCTTCGACATTGACGCCAACGGCATCGTGCACGTCTCGGCCAAGGACCAGGCGACCGGGGCCAGCCAGTCGATGACCATCACGGGCGGTTCGAGCCTCTCCAAGGAGGAGATCGACCGCATGGTGCGTGACGCCGAGGCCCACGCCGATGAGGACCGCCAGCGCCGTGAAGAGGCCGACACCCGCAACCAGGCCGACTCGCTCGTGTACCAGACCGAGAAGTTGCTGCGCGAGCAGGGCGAGGCCTTCGAGGGTGATGAGAAGGCCAACGTGGAGCAGGCTCTGGCCACGCTGAAGGAGGCCCTCTCGGGCACCGATGTGGCGGCTATCACGGCCGCGACCCAGGGGCTCGCCACGGCCAGCCAGTCGCTCAGCCAGCGCCTCTACGAGCAGGCCGCCCAGGCTCAGCAGTCAGGCGCCGCGACGGGTTCCGCCGGATCCGACGACGACGTCATCGACGCCGAGATTGTCGACTAACCGTGACCGACGAGATCACCAACGACGAGCCGATCGACGAGACGGCGGAACTGGTTGACGAACGCACCGACGCCGAACGCGAACGCGACGACTTCCGCGACGCCCTCCAGCGCCTGCAGGCCGACTTTGAGAATTACAGATCGGAAGAGCGTCGTGTAGGGAAAGAGTGTAGATCTCGGTGGTCGCCGTATCATTAAAAAAAAAA
>CAXBRI010000073.1:0-6372 GCA_963978125.1 uncultured bacterium
TCGTTCGAGGTGGCGCCCGGTTCGATGACGGCGCTCGTCGGCCCGAGCGGCGCGGGGAAGTCGACCATCGCTCAACTCGCCACTCGCCTCTACGACGTGACCGGGGGGTCGGTGTCGCTCAACGGTGTTGACGTATGCGACATGCGTCTCGCCGACGTCACGAACATCGTGGGTGTCGTGACCCAGGATTCACACCTCTTCCATGACACCTTGCGAGCCAACCTTCTTCTCGCCAAGCCGGACGCGACGGACGAAGAGATGCATGCCGCGTTGGCGGCGGCCCAGATCGCTGATGTGGTGGTGGCCTTGCCGATGGGCCTTGACACCGTGGTGGGCGAACGTGGATATCGCTTGTCCGGTGGTGAGAAGCAACGTGTCGCCCTGGCCAGGTTGCTGCTGAAAGCCCCACGAATTGTTGTGTTGGATGAAGCAACTGCCCACCTGGACGCCGAGAACGAAGCGGCGGTGCAACGGGCACTGGACGCCACGATGTCGTCGCGCACGTCGCTGGTGATTGCACATCGGCTCTCCACCGTTCGCAACGCGACAGAAATCATCGTGCTCGACGAAGGGCGAATCGTTCAGCGGGGCACTCACCAGGCCCTGATAGACGAGGGCGGCCTGTACCGGGATCTGTACGAAACGCAGTTCTCGGTGGAGGAGCCTCTCTAGTTAGCCCATTGCGTGGGCGCCACCGTCAACGTGGATGACCGAACCAGTCGTGCCACGAAGCAGTGGGGAGAGTAGGGCAATCGCCGTGTCGGCGACGGCCGATGAGTCACGAACGTCCCAACCCAAGGGGGCGCGCTGCGCCCATGAATCCTCGAAGAGAGCGAAGCCCGGAATTGACTTGGCGGCCATGGTGCGAATCGGGCCGGCGGCGAGCATGTTCACCCGTACGTGGCTCGGACCCACTTCGCGGGCGAGGTAGCGACCCAACGATTCGAGACCCGCCTTCATCACGCCCATCCAGTCGTACATGGGGTACGCGCGACTACCGTCGAAATCGAGCGCCACGATCGAAGCCCCGCCGGGTGCCTCGCTCTTCGTGAGAAGGGGAAGGAATGCCTTCGTGAGGGCCGCCAGTGAGTACGTCGAAATTTGCATGGCGGTGGCGACGTCTTCAAAGGGGGCGGTGAGCATGCCCGAACCTAGGCAAGTCTCGGGTGCGTATCCAATTGCGTGAACGAGGCCATCAAGACGACCGAATCTGGTGCGAATCTCATCGGCCGCGGAGTCAATCTCGTCGGGTGAGGTGACGTCCAACGCGATGATCTCGCCGACGTCGCCCAGCTTGCGGGCCACTCGTCGCGTGAGATTGAGGCCACGTCCGGCCCCCGACAGGGCCACGGTCGCGCCTTCTTCCAGGCACCGCTGTGCGATACCGAAAGCCAGCGAGTCATCGGTCAGGACTCCGGTGACGAGGATTCGGTGATTCGCGAGTAGAGCCATGTTGTTAGCGTACAGAGCGACTTTGGAGGAACTTGAGATGACGACGAGCATTGGCATCCTTGGTGGAACCGGCCCCGCGGGGCGTGGCGTGGGCCTTCGGCTGGCCTGTGCCGGTTACGACGTGGTGCTGGGTTCGCGTGATGCGGACCGTGCCGCCGAGACGGCGGCCAGCCTGATTCCTCGCGGACAGGGCACGGTGCGCGGCGCGAGCAACGAAGACGCGGCTACGTGTGACGTGGTCGTCGTGGCGACCCCCTGGGACTCCGCTGTCGCGACGGTCGCCAGCGTCAAGGGTTCGCTCGTCGGTAAGACCGTGATCTCGATGGTCAACGCTCTCACGAAGGAAGGGCGTGAACTCCTTCCCTTGTACCCGCCGCGCGGTTCGATGGCCGCCCAGATAGCCCACGCCGCGCCTGGAGCCAAGGTCACCGGTGCCTTCCATCACCTTCCGGCCGCTCAAATGGAGGACCTGGACAGCGGGCTCGACGCCGACGTGGTGATTTTTGGAGACGATGACGCGGCCCGAGTGCAGACGGCTGAACTGGTCGAGGCCATGCCCGGTCTGCGCGCGGTGGTCGCCGGTTCCATGTCTCTCGCAAGCGCGGTCGAAGCCTTCACGGCGGTGTGTATTTCGATCAACATCCGCCACAAGGCGCACAGTTACGTGAAACTGGCGGGGATGAATCACTGATGCGTCTGTACGACACCGCGCGCCGGGGGGTGTTCGACCTCGAGGCCGGTCCGCTGGTGACGATGTATTCGTGCGGCATCACTCCGTACGACTCGGCACACCTCGGTCACGCGTTTGTCTACCTGAGCTTCGACGTTCTTCAGCGGCGGCTCCGCGACGCCGGGCACGAAACCCGCTGCGTGCGCAACGTGACCGACGTCGACGACGACATCCTTCGCAAAGCCAGGGAACTGGGTGTCAACTATCTCGACCTGGCGGCCCAGGAGATGTCTCGATTCGAACGGGACATGGCGCTCATCAATCTGCTTCCCGTGTTCAGCGAACCCCGGGCCACCGGAGCGATTCCCGAGATACTCACTCTGGTGGGCGACCTCTTCGACCGGGGTGCGGCGTACGAAGTCGACGGATGGGTGTACTTCGATGCCTCGAGATTCCCGCGTTTCGGTCAGATCAGCCACGAGTCGCGTGAGCGAATGATCGAACTGGCGGCCATCCACGGTGGCAACCCCCACGATCCTCGCAAGCGCGATCCGCTTGACTTTGTCCTGTGGCAACCGTCGCTCGACGACGAGCCGGCGTGGGATTCGCGTTGGGGGGCCGGTCGTCCTGGTTGGCACATTGAGTGCTCCGCGCTGGCCATGCGCGACCTCGGTCCGACCCTCGATGTGCACGGGGGAGGGCGCGACCTCGCCTTTCCGCACCACGAATGTGAGGCGGCTCAGTCGGAAACATCGACGGGCCGTCCCTTCGTCCGGTTCTGGATGCACATCGGTCTCGTGGGTCTCGATGGAACGAAGATGAGCAAGTCGCTGGGAAATCTGGTCTTCGTCGACGAATTGGTGGCGCGGAGCGAGCCGGCGGCGGTTCGGCTCGCCCTCCTTGACCAGCACTACCGCACCGACTGGGAGTGGCGGGATGAACTCCTGACCCGGGCCCAGTCACGGCTGGCCACGTGGCGCTCCACCGCGGGTGTCGCTCGCACCTGCCCGGTACTCGACGATGTTCGTGATGCGCTCGATGACGATCTGAACGCCCCGGCGGCGGTGGCGGCCATCGATGACGCGGCCCAAGCGGGCTTCACTGTCAACTCGGCGGCGGCCCTGCTCGGCATTACGCTGTAGAAGCGGAAAGGGTGACATGTCGGATCTAGTGATCACGCTCCCCGACGGCTCGCAGCGCACGCTGCCCGAAGGGGCCTCGTCTTTGGACCTGGCGTCGTCCATCGGCTCACGACTCGCCAAAGATGCTCTCGCGGCCGAAGTGAACGGCCAACTCACCGACCTCACCGCACCGCTTCCCCAGGGGGCCACGGTGGCGATTGTCACTCCAGCCAGCGAGAACGGTCGTGATGTCTTGCGTCATTCCACGGCTCACTTGATGGCTCAGGCGGTCACCAGGCTGTGGCCCGGTGCCCACTACGCGATTGGTCCGGCCATCCGTGACGGCTTCTACTACGACTTCGAACTTCCCGGCGGCGCCCATTTCTCGGACGACGATTTGCCGCGCATCGAATCGGAGATGCGGGCGATTATCGCCGAGAACCAGCCGTTTATCCGTGCCGAATACTCCTTTGAAGAAGGTCGGAAGCTGTTCGCCGACCAGCCCTTCAAGGTCGAAATCATTGATGGTGTCGCCACCGGTGGAACGGAAGAAGATCTGAATGAGGTGGGCTCGGCGCAGATCGTGTCGACCTATCGCAACTGCGAGACGTTCACCGACTTATGCCGTGGGCCGCACGTCCCGTCGACTGCTCGGTTGGGCCATTTCAAATTGATGAGGGTTGCCGGCGCCTATTGGCGCGGTGACGAGAAGCGACCGCAGCTCCAGCGCATCTACGGCACGGCGTGGGAATCGGAAAAGGCCCTGCAGGACCACCTGACCATGCTGGAAGAAGCCGAAAAGCGCGATCACCGCGTGCTGGGTGCCCAGTTGGACCTGTTCTCGTTCCCCACGGAAATCGGACCCGGCCTCGCGGTCTTCCACCCCAAGGGCGGCATCATCCGCCGCACGATGGAGGAGTACTCGAGACAGCGCCACGAAGCGTCGGGCTACGAATTCGTGTACTCGCCGCACATCACCAAGTCGAATCTGTTCGAAACCTCGGGCCACCTCGATTGGTACGCCGACGGCATGTACCCGCCGATGGAACTCGACGAAGGGGCGCAGTACTACCTGAAGCCGATGAACTGCCCGTTCCACGTTCTGATCTTCAAAGCCCGTCAGCGCAGTTACCGCGAATTGCCCCTTCGTTTCTTCGAGTTCGGGTCGGTGTACCGCTACGAAAAGTCGGGCGTAGTTCACGGTTTGACGCGAGTGCGCGGCATGACCCAGGACGATGCCCATATCTTCTGCACCCGCGACCAGATGGCTGGGGAATTGACCACCTTGTTGACTTTTGTGCTCGACCTTCTTCGTGATTTCGGTCTGAACGACTTCTACCTCGAACTCTCCACCCGCCCCGAGCACAAGTCGGTGGGGTCGGACGAGGAGTGGGAAGAGGCGGAGGCCACGCTCGCGTCGGTCGCCCAAGCCGCGGGATTGGAACTGGTGATGGACCCGGGCGGCGGCGCGTTCTACGGCCCGAAGATTTCGGTGCAAGCCCGTGACGCCATTGGACGCACCCACCAGATGTCGACGATTCAACTCGACTTCCAGTTACCCCAGCGTTTCGACGCGTCTTTCATTGGTTCGGACAACGCGAGAAACCGGCCGATCATGATTCACCGGGCGCTCTTTGGCTCGGTGGAGCGTTTCATGGCGATTCTGCTCGAACACTACGCCGGCGCCCTGCCGACGTGGCTGTGCCCGGAGCAGGTCCGGGTCCTCGGGGTGCGCGATGACCACGACGCCTACGCCCGCGAGGTCGCCGACGTCCTGCGCACAGCCGGGGTGCGGGTCAACGTCGACGAAGCCAGTGAGCCACTCGGCGCGCGGGTTCGCCGAGCGAAGTTGGAGAAGATCCCCTACGTCCTGGTGGTCGGTGACGAGGACGTGTCATCTCGGACGCTGGGTGTGAACGCTCGAGGTTCGAGTGACCCCGAGCGTGGGGTGACGGTTGACGCCTTCACTCATCGTCTGCTCGACGAAATCGCGTCTCACGGTTCGCCCGAGGCCGTCTAGGTGGCCCTCGAACGCTTCAGCGCGGCGTGGCGTGAAAGCTACGTGTCCGGGGACGATGCGGCCCGCAACTCACGAGACGACGGCGAGTGCGTGTTCTGCGTTCTCGCGTCGGAGTCGCCTGGTGAAGAAAGTGGCGTTGTGCTGGTCACTGAAGCGAGCTACGTCACCCTCAATGCGTATCCGTACGGTTCCGGCCACCTTCTCGTCCTTCCACGTCGACACGTCGGCACGATGGGCGAGTTGAGCGAGAGTGAGTATCTCGATTTTTCGATCACCCTTCGCCGTACGGTGACCGCCTTGGAAGCGGCCTACGGTGCTGACGGAATGAACGTGGGAATGAATCTCGGTCGTGCGGCCGGAGCGGGAATTCCCAAACACCTCCACGCGCACGCGCTTCCCCGGTGGAACGGGGACACGAACTTCATGACGGCAATCGGCGAAACCCGCGTGCTACCCGAGTCGCTCGTCTCCACGTGGCGCAAGGTGAGGCCTCACCTGCTGTAACGCGAGGCGTTCGGTAGACTGAGTCCGTGGAGAAACCGTGTTAGACGGCAAATTTCGCTCCTCGGTCGAGAAGGTCACCCTGCCAGTGGGCCGTTTGCTGGTGGCTGTCGGCTTCAGTGCCGACGTACTCACGTTCTCCGGCCTGGTCTTCGCCGTGGCCACGGCGTGGGCAATCGGCCAGGGTTATCACCTCTGGTCGGTGGTGCTACTCACCCTGACGGGTTTTCACGATCTCTTCGACGGCCCAGTCGCCAAGGCATCCCAGCGAGCCTCCCAGCGAGGCTCGTTCTTCGACTCGGTGGTGGACCGCGTGAGCGACGCACTCTTATTGGGTGGCTGCGCGTACTACCTGGAGTCCCGGGGTCACGGCCATATGGTTCTGCTTCCCTTCGCGGTGCTCACCACCACTTTCTTGATTTCGTACCAACGGTCGAAGGCGGAGAGCCTCGGATTGACGGCCAAGGGCGGAATGATGGAGCGCGCCGAGCGGATGATTCTGCTGGGTGTGGCATTGCTCAATAACGCGCTATTTCTTCCGGTGCTGTGGATTCTCTTCATTGCCACACTGGCCACGGCCGCGGGCCGTTTCGTGCGCGTGTGGCGAG
>CAXBRI010000074.1:0-6365 GCA_963978125.1 uncultured bacterium
TCGAGGCGAATCCCCGCGGGTACTGCGGCATCGGTGGTACCGGTGTTAGCTGCCCCGTGGGCCTCGACCTCGACTGAGCCAGCGCAGCGCCATCGATCCACCGAGTGCGGCCACAATCGAGGCCGCGAGAAGAGCCCCCGTGGCCGCGCGGTAGCCGGGGGACCCCCACGGAAAGTCGGCGGCAACGTAGAGCATCGGAACGGTGAATCCGATGGCGCACAACGTTCCCAGCGCCAGCAATTGCGAGACACTCAGAGACGAATCTCCCCGAGTGACGAGCCGGGCCCCGAGTGTCACGCCCGCCGCCTTACCCACGAGGCGGATGAGACCCAAGGCGAGGAAGGTGGTGCCGGCCGAGCCCCGCACCATGCTCGCATCAAGGGTGATCCCCACGGACACCAGGGCGAAGAGCGGAAGGACGAAGACGGTTGACCAGATAGCGACGACCCTCTCTCGCCGCAACAGTTCAATGTCTGACCCGCGTGCGGCGAGACCGATCACCACACCGGCGAGAGGCGGTTCCACGCCGGCCCAGATCAGGGACATCCACACCGCCATGCCCCAGACCAGCCAGATGGCAGGTCGTTCCAAGACCCGGGGTCGCAAGGTTGCGACGAGGAGAAGGACTCCCACTGCCGCGACGCCCCCGACACGTACGTGCGACACACCGGTGAACATCAGGAGAGTCACGCTGCCGACGTCATCGGCCACGGCCAGCGTCAGCAGGAAGACGCGCAACTCGCGGGGCAGGCCCCGCCCCGCGAACGCGAACACGGCGAGCGTGAATGCCACGTCGGTGGCCATGGGCACGCCCCACGCGTGGCGGACATCGGGCAGCGACAAAACAGAACCAACCACGACACACAACAGTGCGGGAAGGGCCATTCCACCCACCGCGCCACCGAGCGCCGCGGCGCTCCGGCGTCCCGCGCGCCACTCTCTGGAGAGTTCGAGCCCCACTCCGACAAAGAAGATGGTCAGCAGGAGGTTGACGACAACATCGTGGACGGTCGCGAGGTGAGAATTGTTCAGCAGGGGTGATGACAGTGCACTGCGCATGATCCGCTGGTAGGACGACGATCCACAGGTGGCCCATAACACGGCGACTACGGCGGCAGTTCCCAGAGTGAGAGCGGCCGCGTTGTCGCGCTGCCACCAACGTTCGCGAGTGACCACGAGCGAAGGTTAGTGAGTGACAAAAATCGACTGGTGCGCCGGTAGGGTGAAATGGCTCATTAATTCACAAACTCGAGAGGTTTCGATGTCGACTAGCCCCGAAGCCACGTCACTGGTCCCCAAGTCCCGGTTGTACGGAATTGTTTTTGCCCTCATGCTCGGCATGCTCCTCGCCGCCTTGGACGGCAGCATCGTCTCGACGGCCCTCCCGACCATTGTGGGCGACCTCCACGGCGCCAATCACCTGTCGTGGGTCGTGGTGGCGTACCTGTTGGCGTCGACAGTGTCGACACCTCTGTGGGGCAAGTTCGGCGACCTTCATGGTCGCAAGCTCTACTTCATCGCCGCCATCATCGTGTTCTTGGTGGGCAGTGTCCTGTGTGGCGTAGCCGGCAACATGACCGCTCTGATTTTGTTCCGCGCCGTGCAGGGCCTCGGTGGTGGTGGTCTCATGGTCGGTGCCCAGGCCGTGATGGCCGACCTCGTCTCGCCGGCCGAGCGTGGTCGCTACTCCGGTTTTTTCGGTGGTGTGTGGGGTGCCTCGACGGTTCTTGGGCCGCTCCTTGGAGGCTTTCTCGTTGACTCGCTCTCGTGGCGATGGATCTTCTACGTCAATCTGCCCCTGGGTGCCCTGGCCCTCGTGATGTGCGTGATCTTGTTGCCCCACAGCACCAACCGTCGGGAGCACGTGATCGACTGGGCGGGCGTGGTCACCTTGTTGATCGGCTCCTCGGCCCTGGTCTTGTTCACGTCGCTCGGTGGCAACTCGTTCGCCTGGCTGTCGCCCTGGTCGGTGGGCCTCGCGGTGACGGGGGTGCTGTTCACCGTGGTGTTCTTCGCAGTCGAACGTCATAGTGTCGAGCCGATTCTCCCGCCGTCGTTGTTCAAGAACAGGGTGTTCTCCTCCGCGTCAGCCATCGGATTCGTCACCGGCTTCGCGATGTTTGGTTCCACCACGTTCCTGCCGCTGTTCTTTCAGATTGTCGATCACGCGTCCCCGACCGCATCGGGCCTCCGTCTGGTGCCAATGATGGCGGGCGTCTTCGTGTGCTCGGTCACCGTTGGCCAGTTGGTGGCCAAGGGTTGGAAGTATCGCCCCTTCCCGATCGCGGGAACCGCCATCATGACCGGAGGACTGGTGCTGTTCGCCACGATGACGCCCGCGACGAGCGCGACGGCCGTGTCGCTCTACATGATCATCTTGGGTTCGGGAATGGGTCTCGTCATGCAGGTGCTCGTCACTTCGGTGCAGAACGCGGTCCCGATGCAAGACATCGGGGCGGCCACGGCGGGTGCCAACTTCTTCCGTTCGATGGGTGGCTCATTCGGTACGGCCGTCTTCGGTGCGCTGTACTCGAACGAGCTTCCGTCGGCCCTCGCTCGCAATCTCGCCTCCCGGGGAATTCACGGCCACGGTATTGCGCTTGATAACTGGTCGCCGAAGTTCCTGCTGTCGCTGCCGACGAATGTGGTCGACGCCATCGTCCACGCGGTATCCGACACCATCGACCACATCTTCGTGTGGTCCATCGTGGTGGGTGTGATCGCGTTCGTGGTGTCACTCACGCTTCCCGAGGTGGCGATGCGCCGGACTATTCACCCCACCGCTGACGAAACTCCGATGTCCAACGCCGAATCGATTCTCTGATTTGAGCCAAGCACTCGTCGAACTCGCGGTCGTCGCCGTAGTAGGGATCGGCGAGGTCGAGGTCGAGTCCCGGCGTGAGGTAGTTACGAAGTAGCTGGACCTCGGGACCTGAGCCTCTGGTGCGCGCGAGCACGTCGGTCCGGTGCTCTCTCGTCATCACGAGCACCAAGTCGTGCGAGAGCAGATACTCGCGGTCGGCGAAGGCCCCCAAGGTGCCGGGGTCGTGCAGGCCGGCACGATCCAACGCGGCCCGGGCCCGGGGGTCCATCGGTGCGCCGACGTGCCAGCGAGCCGTACCCGCCGAGGTCACCTCGACCTTGCCGGCCAACTCGGGCGTCGCGGCCACCGCGGCGCGCAACGCCACCTCGGCCATGGGCGAACGACAAATGTTCCCCGTGCACACGACGGCCACACGTTTCACGATGGCTTCAGGTTAGGGGCGGACGACCCGGCGATGGGAATGCGTACCACGGCGCCGGTACACTTCGAGACGACGAACGCGAGGGGGTGTGATGCCACTATCCGAACACGAGCAGCGCATTCTGGCCGAACTCGAAGAGTCCCTGTCCAAGCAGGATCCCGGCTTCGCCCGCAGCGTGGCCGAAACCAATGTGTACGCGGTCGGACACCGTCGCCTCCGTCTTGCGGTGGTCGGATTCGTCGTTGGACTCGTCGTTCTCGTGTTGTTCTTCTCGCGCTTCGTGGCCGTGGGCCTTGCGGGGGTGGCGCTGATGTTCGCGTCGGCCGTTCTCGCCGAACGGAGCCTTCGTCTCCTCGGCCGTGCGTCGTGGCACGACCTGACCCGTCGTGGGGGAGAAGCCGACACCGCCGATGGCTCGCCGCCGCGAGTGCGTTCGGTTCGTCAGTGGATTGCGCAACGTCACCGTCAGACCGGTCAGTGAGCGCTCCTTACTGGTCGTGGGCGCTCACGCTCCACGTGTTGCGACACCCAGGCGATGCGGTGGTTCTCGCGCGCGCCGGTTGGCGTTTGCGCCGGAACCAGTGGTGGCGACACTTCCCCTTTCTGCCGCTACCTGGGCCGGACTACTGGTCGTTTCGTCTCGTGACGGCCGAGGGTGCGCCCCGCCTGCCCGAACCGGCAGCCATGGTCGCGGCCGCGAAATGGTCGCTCGCCCAGGGGGCGCGAGGGTAGTTTCGTCCCATGGGGCGAGTTCTCCTTCTTAACGCCACCTACGAGCCCCTGCAATTGGTGACCGAGAGGCGGGCGGTCGTTCTCCTCCTCGCCGGCCGGGCCGAGCCCGTGGCCACCCCCGACGAACCGACCGTGGTGCGCAGCGCCCGCATGACCGTCGAGGTTCCGGCCATCGTGCGTCTTCACGACGTGGTGCGCTTACCGACGCGGGTGCGCACACCGCCGCTGACCCGTCGCGCCCTTCTCTTGCGGGACAGTTATCGCTGTGCGTACTGCCTCTCCCCGGCCGACACCATCGACCACGTGATTCCGCGCAGTCGGGGTGGGCGCCACGAGTGGACCAACGTGGTGGCGGCGTGCCGGCGCCACAACATGCAAAAGGGCGACAGACTCCTCGAAGAGATCGGGTGGCGGCTCCACTTCGAGCCCCGCGTGCCCGAGGGGCCGTGGTGGCGCTGGCGCCACCTCGCCGACCCCGATCCGCTGTGGGCGCCCTACCTGCCCCGGGCTTCGTGAACGACGACATCGACGAGCTCTACGACTACGACGTCCTTCGCCGTCTCGGTCGGCCGACGGCCCTCGTGGTGCACGTGGCCCGACCCACGCTGGTGCTGGGGAGTTCACAGGGCATCGACATCCTCGCGCCCGACGTACGCGAGACCTGGCCTCTGCGTCGTCGGCGTGGTGGCGGCGGGGTCGTGCTGCTCCAGCCCGACGACCTCTGGATTGACTGGTGGATTCCGGCCGACGATCCTCGATGGACCCCCGACACCCGTCTCGCGGCTATCGCCGCGGGGCGGTGGTGGTGCGACGCTCTCACCGATGCGGGCGTCGAGGGGATGGAGGTTCACGAAGGGGGAGTCGAGGGTGACCCCGCGTGGCGCGCCGTCTGTTTCGCCGGCCTCGGTCCGGGGGAGGTCACCCTCGGCGGACGCAAGGTGGTAGGCGTCACACAGTGGCGCGTTCGTGAGGGCACGTTTCTCTCCACCGTTCTTCACGCTCGCGCGAGTGACGTGCTGGTGTCGGTGTTGGCCGATGCGCCCCAAGGCCTCGCCGAGGCCGTGGGACACCTCGTGGTGTCGGACCTTGATCTGGACGACCCCGAGGCCGTGGTGGGGACTCTGAGCTCGCCACCCCAGTGGGAGCGCCGGGTCCTCCTGCTCGATTCCTAACGTAAAAACCCTGTATTCCAGGCATTTTTCGCCAATTTCGATCACGACCCGCCACGCCCCGAGTGGAGTCGGGTGGATGGGGGTGGAGAGTTATGGGGCAAAGTGGGGCAAAGTGGTAGTCTTTGCCCAACGAGCCGGAGGGGGTGAGTCGTATGTTCAGCGGGCGCTACCAACACACACTCGACCCCAAGGGTCGTCTGGTGCTGCCGGTGCGGTTCCGCGAAGCGTTCCTTCTCGGTGGTCACCTCACCCCGGAGTACGTCGGCTGCCTGTCACTGTGGACGCCACCCTCGTTCGAGGAGAAGGCGCGGTGGTACACGCAGCGCGCTCAAGATGACAAGGCGTACGCACTGGCATCTCGTCACTGGTCCGCTCACTCCGCTCCAGTCGATTTCGACAAGACCGGCCGTTTCGCGGTGCCTTCGTGGTTGCGCGATGAGGCGAGTCTCGACGGCGAGGTCATCATCATCGGCCACATCGATCACGTCGAACTGTGGAACCCCGAGTCGTGGGAGGCCTACGACCAGGCCGCCGCCGCCTCATTCAAGGACCTCGCGTGACCTACCGCGACAACTTTCAATTCCGCCCCCGCACCTTGTGCAGCCTCTCCGTTGGTGGCGGTTCCCGGAGCTCCTCCTCCGCCTGTTCCGGGGCCGTGACCACTGGGGGGCTGCACATGGATGCGGGGGACTACCACGTCCCCGTCCTTGAGGCGGAAATCACCGAGATGTTTACATCTCAATCGACCGGCGTGGTGATCGACGCCACACTGGGCGGGGGAGGACACGCGGCGGCCCTGCTGTCAGCGGCACCGCAGTTGCGCGTTCTCGGCATCGACCGTGACCCGGCCGCGCGGGCCGAAGCCGAGTTGAAGCTCGCCCGGTTCGGAAATCGCTACCGCATCGCCTCGGCCTCCTTTGCCGACCTGTCGTCGGTGGTGGCCCAACACGCGGACTTCATCGACGGTGACCAGATAGTCGGTGTGCTGTTCGACCTGGGCGTGTCATCTCGCCAACTCGACGACGCGACGCGGGGATTCTCTTTTCGCGCCGACGCGCCGTTGGACATGCGTATGGATCCGTCGACGGGCATCACGGCGGCCGAATTCCTCCAACACGTCGATCTTCACGAACTCACCCGCCTGCTCCGCGAGAACGGTGAGACACGTTTCGCCGGCGCCATCGCCAAGTCGTTGAAGGACTCGTCACCGGTGACG
>CAXBRI010000075.1:0-6299 GCA_963978125.1 uncultured bacterium
GACGCGCGTGCGATGGTTCGTTGCAACACGGTCGTGAGTGGGCCTCGCGCATTTCGAAGGACACCCCCGCCCTCGCCGTGTGGGGTGACGTCTTGGGACGTGACAGCGACCGAACGGCCGCCTTTCGTCGCCGCTCGCTGCGTCTACGCGTTCTGGCCAAGACCCTCACCCGGCCAAGCATCCGCCAGGAAGTGTCAACAATCCACGAAAAGTTCATGGCCGAACTCGGCGTGGTTTTCGATGGCCTCGTCCAAAAGGGCCAGTTAGGTTCGCGTCTGACCGGTTCTCAGTGGGCCGCGGTCTTCTCGTCGCTCTGGATGAGTGACCTGATGTTGGGTCACAACGTCAGCGAGGACATCGACAACCTGTTGCGGGTGGCCGACGGACTGGTCAATTCCCTCTCCGCCTAGAACCGATCTTCACCCGGTCCCGTCACGGTACGCTTCGCACAGTGACTCGTGGACGCCTCGCCATTATCGGGTCAGGAGAAACCGCACCTGGGATGACAAAGGTTCACCGGGCTCTTCTCGACACGCTCGACCACGTAGACGCCATCAACCTAGACACCCCCTACGGGTTCCAAGAAAATGTTCCGCAGATGACCGCAAAGTTGGTCGAATACTTCGACGTCTCGTTACGGACCCGGCTCGAGCCGGTCTCGTTCCCGTCGTATGCGCACTCGAGCAACGTCGAGCGTGAAGTCGTGCGCCAACGACTCGACAGAGCTTCATTTGTGTTCGCGGGCCCGGGTTCCCCCTCATACGCCCTCGCTCAGTGGGGGCCCCTGGGATTGACCGACTCACTGGCCGGTGTCATCGAGCGTGGCGGAGTGGTGTGTTTTGCCTCCGCGGCAGCCCTGACTCTCGGCCGATTCACTCTCCCGGTGTACGAAATTTACAAAGTGGGCGAAGAGCCACGTTGGCTCGAAGGTTTGGATCTCACTGGCCGCCTCGGTCTGCCGTGTGTCGTGCTACCCCACTACGACAATGCCGAGGGGGGTAATCACGACACCAGTTTTTGTTACGTGGGTCAGCGGCGTTACCAAGGATTGGAACACCTCCTGCCCGCGGGCGTGGCGACGCTGGGTGTGGACGAACACACCGCGGCCATTGTGGACTTCGCGAACAGTGACGTCACCGTCGAGGGCCGAGGAAATGCCCACTGGCGCACTGCGGGTAGGGACCGCGTTTTGGCTAACGGTTCCGTGACGCCACTGTCCGAACTGATCGCCGTATTTCCGACGTCAAATCCAAATCCGGAATTCGCCGCGCCTCAGCAACACCTGGATGACCCCCTCGAATTGGCGAAGCGAGTGGAGCGCCGTAGCGAGGGGTGGGAATCGGACCTTGCACGACTGACGGCGATGGCGGCAACCGGAGGCGAAGGGTTCATCGACCCCACCACCCTCATCGACGCCGTGCTCGAGATGCGCGTTCGCGCCCGCACCGCCAGGGATTTTGAAGGCGCCGATACCCTCCGAAACGCCCTGACGGCTAGCGGCGTGGAAATACAAGACGGGCCATCGGGAACCACCTGGAGCTTGAAGCCCCGGGTATAGCCAATCGTTGTTCGAAAGTCACCCCCGCAGCCGGGCCGGTGGGTCTACGCGATAGCGCAGCGGTTCGGGCCTGCCTCGAGATCGGAGCTCGACAACCCCAGTGATTCTGTTCCGGCATTTATTTTCACAATTTGCTGATAGTTCGGCGGTCGATCCTTCACGTTCTTCACGGCCCACGCCACAAAATCTGTCTCGTTGAGCGTCAGAGGCGCAAGGGATCGTCGCAACTCACCCAGGGTTTTCGAGACCGCAATACCAAAGTGAACTTCGACACCCGACCCGTAGTGCGCGGGAAACACCAGCACGTCATCGGGCAACGAGAGAATCCTCTCGTGAATGCTCCGATATAGCGCACGGGCAAAGGGTTCGGCCTGATCGGCCAGGTCCGGGCGACCCACGCTCTCGAGAAACATCGTGTCGCCGGTGAAAATAGCCGCGTTCCCGAGCCGGTACACAGTTGAACCCTCGGTGTGCCCCGGGGCGCTTACCGCCTCCACGCCCAAGCGCACTTCGTCAGTCAATGAAATCATCGCGCCGTTGCCCAGCGGTTCAAACTCGAATTGAAACGGGTCGTGAGGACTGAGCATCAACCGAGCGCCCGTTTTGGCAACAAGCTTCCGCGCACCGCTGATGTGATCGGCGTGCAAGTGAGTATCCAGCACGACGGCGATTTGCCAACCACGTGAACGGGCAATCGACTCATAGCGCTCGACTTCGAGCGACGGGTCGATGACAATGCACCGCTCACCCGCACCCACAACGTATGACAAACAACCCTTACCCCGGCGACGCACCTGTACAACTGTCGCTCCACCGAGCTCAAGTGACACCTCGTCGTAGGTTGTGGCCCACGAACCCATGCCACCTACGAGAACGGCGGAAGGTCGGTTGTGCGCGGCAAGCACTTCGGCACCACGCTGGGCGCGTGCGCCTTTAGCACACACGACGACGACGGACTTATTGAGGGGCACCTCGTCGAGTCGCTCGTCGAGGCTCCCAAGAGGAATATTCATCGCACCAGGAATGAACCAGTCGGCGAACTCGTCAGGTTCACGCACGTCGAGCAAGAAGAGCTGCGAATCGGCATCCAAACGCGGTACCAGTTCGTCCGTGCGAAGTTCGGAAATAAGTGAACTCACGATATTGAGTTTATGAGTAGACCGGCCGTGCGGAGCCGATAGGTCGGGCAGTTCGCCACGACCGACTGGCAGTCCCAACGGGATTTGAACCCGTGTCTCCACCTTGAGAGGGTGATGTCCTAGGCCACTAGACGATGGGACCGTGAAACACCGAGCTCGCGCTCGGAACTTCGTTCGGGGGCAAGGACTCGAACCCTGAATAACTGGACCAGAACCAGTTGTGTTGCCAATTACACCACCCCCGAAGGGCTTGACAATCCTACCGGAAAGCGTGGGTCAACTGCCAGAGGGCAATGTGAGCGAGGTAACGCTGGGAACCGACGACGTCCACGAACTAAGCCGCGCGTATCCCACGATGCGACCCGCTCCCACGGCCAACATTTCTTTCACGTAATAACGCCACAGCGACGGCCCACTCGTGGGGGAATCGGGAACCGGCGAGGAGTGGGGCGAGAGACCCTGGCTGGACGCGATGGCCTTGGCCCGGTATTCGTGGAACGGGTCGGTGACCGTGATCACCGAGTGGATGCCCCGGCGAAGGAGGACCGGCGCCACGCTCGCGATGTTTTGCCAGGTGTCCGATCCGCCACCCCTCAAGATGGCCGACTGGGGAACACCCTGCTGGGCCAAATATCGAGCCGACACCCCCGCTTCGGTGTACACGTCACCGGGGCGATTTCCTCCCGTCACGACCACCAGCCCCGCTCGTTTCTCCCGCCACAGAACGAGCGCGTGATCCAGCCGGGCCCGAAGTTCCGGACTGGGAGTCCCATTGATCTGGGCGGTACCAAACACCACGATGGCCTGGGCCCGACCCGTGAAGTGCTCGTGTCCGGTCAGCCAAATCTGGACAAAGCCCCACGCGAGATAAAGAAAGAGGAGGCTGAACAGGCCGCCCGCAATCTTGAGAACGAGCTTGAGTGGCCCGAGAAGCACTACCGCTCCAGAGCGGCCGCCACGCGGCGACGGACCTCATCACGGCCGAGGGCGGCGAGAGATTCGAATAAGGGTGGCCCCACCAATTTGCCGGTGACGGCACAGCGCAACGGAGCCTGGGTCTTTCGCAGATTCAGCCCCAAACGCTCACCGGCGTCGGCGACGAGGTGGTGCAAGTCCTCGGCGTCGAATGGACACTCGGCAAACAGATCCAGACATGCCCGAAGGACGTTCCGGCCCGCCTCGTCGTTGCGAATGACTTTGTCAAACGCCACCTCGTCATAGGGGGGGTCAGGCAGGAAGAAGAAGGAGACCATGGGGGCCGCTTCACTGAGTGTGGCGATGCGCTCCTGAACGAGAGGGGCCAGTTGGGCAAAGAGTTCCGGACGGAAATCCGCGCTGGCCCACGGCAATGGGTGTTCCGTGGGGCACCAGTCCGACGACGACGGATTCACCCACGGTGCGACGGCCGTGAGGAATTCACTCGCACCCAAACGCCGGATGTAGTCGCCGTTCATGGCGGTCAATTTCTTGACGTCGAAAAAAGCCGGCGAGTGCGACACGTCCTCGAGGCGGAACTGACTCACGCAGGTCGACCGGTCAACCATTTCCTCATCCCCTCGAGGGCTCCAGCCGAGTAGGGAGAGGTAGTTCACGAAGGCGTCGGCCAGATAGCCCTGGTCACGATACAACTCGGTAGCAACCGGGTCCTTGCGCTTCGACAACTTCTTTCGCTGTTCATTCACCAGAAGAGGGAGGTGTGCGTAGACCGGCAGATTCACGGCTTCACCCGTGAGTTCGTTCAACGCCTCCCAGAGCAGCATCTGCTTGGGCGCGTTGGGGAGGTGCTCTTCCCCGCGAATGACGTGGGTAATAAGGTCGCGGCGATCGTCCACCACGTTGGCCAGGGCGTACAAGACGGCTCCGGACGATTTAGCCACGACGAAGTCATCGATCACCGAATGGTCAAAGACCACGTCCCCACGAATCAAGTCACGTACCACCACTGACCCTGAGTCAGGGGTAGCGAAGCGGACCGCCGTGCGCTCCCCCGCGCTCAGACCACGATCGCGACAGAAACCGTCGTAACCCGGCGTCTTGTTATCGCCTTTCCGTGCGGCGACGTCATCGGCGGTGCAGTCGCAGTAGTACGCCCGCCCGCCGGCAATCAAGGTGGCGACTGCCGCCCGATGGTCGGCGTCGTAGTCGCTCTGGCGGTAGGGCCCGATATCCGGAGAGAGGCCCAGCCACTCCATGGCCGACACGATGCCGTCGACCCACTCCTCGCGATTGCGAGTCTCGTCGGTGTCCTCGATGCGCAGAATGAAGACGCCTTCGAGGTGTTGTCGGGCGATGAACCAATTGAACAACGCGGTCCGCGCCGAACCCACGTGGAAATACCCCGTGGGTGACGGTGCGAATCGCACCCGCGGCGCGGTCACACTATTCCTCGACGGAAATCGCGCCGTTGGGGCAACCCAAAACTGCTTGGCGGAGATTCTCGTCGAACTCTGGGCCGGGGTTCTCGTTCAGGATGTAGAGGTAGCCGTCATCGCGGACTTCGAAGATTTCGGGAGCGATTCCCATGCACACCGCGTTGCTGGTGCAGAGATCGAAGTTGACCTTGACCTTCATGACGACTCCTTTGACAAATCCATCGTACCCCCGAAGTTCGGCCGGAATGTCCGTATGCTGGCCGAAACGAAAGGAGCGCCATGCGTACGCGCCCATTGGGTCCCCTGCAGGTGTCCGAGGTTGGACTCGGTTGCAACAACTTCGGCATGCGCCTCGACCAAGCCGGCACCACGGCTGTGGTCAACGCCGCCCTTGAGGCCGGCGTGAACTTCTTTGACACCGCCGACACGTACGGCGCCACGCAATCCGAAGTGATGCTCGGCGTGGCGCTGGGTTCGCGGCGCTCCGAAGTGCTTATTGCCTCAAAGTTCGGCATGCCCCTCCCCGGTCACGCCACGGTGACGGGTGGGGCTTCGCCGGACTACGTGCGCCGGGCCTGCGATGACTCACTGCGACGCCTCGGCACCGACTACCTCGACTTGTACCAACTTCACTATCCGGACGCGACCGTTCCGCTCACCGACACCTTCGGCGCCCTGGGCGAACTCGTGGCCGCCGGCAAGGTTCGCGCCATTGGTTGTTCCAACTTCACGGGTCTCATGTTGCGTGAAGCAGCCCAGGCCGCCGGCGTCGGACCGGCCTTCGTGTCCGTGCAAAACCAGTACTCCCTGCTCGCGCGCGACGTGGAGGCGGACGGCACTTTGGCCGCATGCGCCGATCTCGGCGTAGGGCTGCTTCCCTACTACCCCTTGGCCAACGGCCTACTCACGGGGAAGGTTCGCGGAGGGGCCATCCCTGAAGATTCACGTCTCGCCAAGATGCCGGCCGAGCGACTCCCGATGTGGCTGAATGAGCAGCGGCTCGCTCAGGTTGACGCACTGATTGACTACGCCGAGTCGATCGCCACTCCGCTTCTCACGCTGGCGTTCTCGTGGCTGCTCAGCCGACCAGCCGTCTCGTCCGTGATTGCCGGGGCCACGAAGCCCGAGCAGATCCGGGCGAACGTCGCCGCGGCGACCGAACAGATCGGAAGAGCGTCGTGTAGGGAAAGAGTGTAGATCTCGGTGGTCGCCGTATCATTAAAAAAAAAA
>CAXBRI010000076.1:0-6171 GCA_963978125.1 uncultured bacterium
GGTGAACCTCAGTGCCGCTCCCGAGGGGGCCGCCTGCGTGGCCGATGCCGGAGTCCAACTCAGCGCCGACGAGTTGCTGGACGCCACCATCGCCCACCTCGAGCCGCGTCGAGTCTTGTTGCACAGCGCGGCGGGACGCGTCGAGTTACGTCGGCAGTACGGGGAGGCCCTCGACACGATTGGTCGCCAGGTTCGAGTCGAACGCGATCACGACGTCATCACCGGTGTCGCGGTGGGCGTCGACGAAACTGGCCGCTTGATGGTGGACTCGGGCGATGCAGTGGTGAGCGTGGCGGTCGGCGACGTGGTGCACCTCAGGGCGCAGGAATCGTGACGACCCGCGTACTGGTCACGGGAGCGGCCGGAGCGGTGGGTCGCGACCTGCTCGACGTGCTGGCCGGCCTCACCCCACCGGCGGGTGATCCTGATTTTCAGCCCGATACCCAGCCCGTGGGTGCGGACGAGTTTGCGGTGATGGGGCTGACCCACCACGACCTGGATCTCACCGACACGGCGGCGATTGCGCGCTGCGTGGCCTCCACCTCGCCCGACGTCATCGTCAACCTCGCGGCCTACACCGCCGTCGACAAGGCCGAATCAGATGCCGCGACCGCCTTCGCGGTGAACGACGTGGCCGTGGGGGCACTCAGCGACGCCGCGGCCCGGGCGGGCGCCCACTTCATCACGGTCTCGACGGACTACGTGTTCAACGGACGCGCCGGCGTTCCCTACCGCGAGGACGACCGGCCCGACCCCACCGGTGTGTACGGCGCCTCGAAGTGGGCGGGCGAACAGCGTTGCCGACCGACCGACACCGTGGTGCGCACGTCCTGGGTCGTTGGTACGCGGGGACGCAGCGTCGTGCACCTGATGATCGACCGGGCCCGGACGGGCCAGCAGGTTCGTTTCGTGAACGATCAGCGCGGCACGTACACGGCGGCCCCGGATCTGGCTCGAGCCCTCGCGTCGCTGGCGCGCACCCGACCCGGGGGGGTGTGGCACGTGGCGAACAGCGGCGTCACGACGTGGTTTGAGATCGCCGCGGAAGTGGGCCGACTGTGCGGCCGCGGCGACGACTTCGCCACCGCGATCGCCACGGCCGACCTCGACCCGCAGCCGCCGGCCGCTCGCCCGGCCTTTTCGGCGCTCGACACTTCGAAGTTCGCCGAGTCCTACGCCGCGCTGCCCGACTGGAGGGACGCGCTGTCGCGTCTCGTGCGTGACTGGGGGCCATCGTGAGCGTGTCTGCCGTCATCGTGGACTATCACGCGGGCCAATTGCTCGACGACTGCGTGGCTTCGTTGCGTCGCAACGGTGTCACCCGTATCGTGGTCGTGGAAAACGGTGAACCCGGTTCGACGGCTTTACCACCGGATGCGAATCTCACGGTGGTTGTGCCCGAGATCAACCTCGGTTACGGTCGCGGCGTCAACCGCGGGGTGGCTTTTGCCGACCGAGGTGACGACATCTTGGTGTGTAACCCCGACCTCGTGTTGCACGACGGAGCCGTGGCGGCGATGGTCGGCGCGTTGGCGAGTGATCCCACGGTCGGTGTCGTGGGGCCGACCATCTACCGACCCGACGGCACGGTGTATCCGGCCCACCGGGTGTTTCCCAACGTGGTGCTCGCCGGGGCGCACGCGCTGCTCGCTCCGTGGTGGCCCTCGAATCCGGCAACGCGGCGATACCGCGCCTCACGTTCCGACGGATCGGTCGACTGGGTGTCGGGAGCGTGCTTTGTGGTTCGCCGTTCGGCCTTTGAATCGATCGGTGGTTTCGACGAGCGCTACTTCATGTTCGCCGAGGACATGGATTTATGTTGGCGGGTGGCCCACGCGGGATATCGCGTCGTGGTGGCCTCTGAAGCGGCCGTCACCCACGTCGAGGGCGTCTCACGTTCGCGTGCTCCCTGGGCCATGACGCGGGCGCATCACGCCAGCGCCCTGCGTTTCGAGGCGCACACGGCGCGTGGCCTACGCCGCCTTCTGGTGCCGCTCGCCGCGGTGGTGCTGGGCCTGCGACTCGGTGTGCTGGGCCTCATCCGACTTTTTCGCCGAGGGTCCTGAGTCCTAAACTGGGCGCCGAGAGTCGCGGGTGGTCTGTGGTTGCAAGTCGATGCCAGTCGCGGGCGAAACGACCCACGTAAGACGTGTTGCCACGTCGAGCATGGCGCGGTTTAGAAGTAAGTCCTGCCGTTCTCGGGGCCACGGTGGTCCCGCGGGCGAGACGGTGGTAAGCGTCGATAGGCGTGAACACCGCGGCAGGCGGGTGTGGGGTCAAAGACCAGGTCAGCGCCCGCGGCTCTCAATAAAGACGGCGGGAAATCGCCGGTAGGCTGGTCAATTCATGAGCGTGTTCTCCAAGATTCTCCGCGCCGGCGAAGGCAAGCGGGTCCGCGAACTCGCCGCCCTAGTCGGGCCCATCAACGACCTGGCCGACGAGATGGCCGCCCTGAGCGACGACCAACTGCGGGCCAAGACCCTCGAATTCCGCTCCCGTCTGGAAGCCGGCGAGACCCTCGATGACCTCATGATCGAGGCCTTCGCCGTGGTCCGCGAAGGTGCCACGCGGGTGCTCGGTCAACGCCACTACGACGTCCAGTTGATGGGTGGCATGGCGCTGCACTTCGGTTGGATCGCCGAAATGAAGACCGGTGAAGGTAAGACCCTGGTGTCGACCCTGCCCGTCTACCTGAACGCCCTCGCCGGCCGCGGCGTGCACGTGGTGACGGTGAACGACTACCTCGCCACCCGTGACGCCGAGTGGATGGGTCGGCTGCACAATTTCCTCGGCCTCACCGTGGGTCGTGTCGGACCGGATATCGACGACGCCGCGGCAAAGCGCGAGGCCTACGCCTGCGACATCACTTACGGCACCAACACCGAATTCGGATTCGACTACCTGCGCGACAACATGGCCCGACTCCGCGAGCACATGGTTCAGCGCGGCCATAGCTACGCCATCGTCGACGAGGTCGACTCGATCCTCATCGACGAGGCCCGCACGCCGCTCATCATCAGCGGTCCGGCCTCGGACGTGACCAAGCTCTACTACCAGTTCGCCTCCATTGTGCGCGGACTGACCCGCGACGTCGACTACGAGGTCGACGAGGAGAAGAAGACGGTCGTGCCCACCGAATCGGGCATCGAGAAGGTCGAGCGCCAGTTGGGCGTGGCCAACCTCTACGACGCCGTGGCCGTCAACTACGTGCACCAACTCGGCCAGGCGCTACGCGCCAAGGAACTCTTCCACCGCGACAAGGACTACCTCGTCGACGGCGGGGAAGTGAAGATCATCGACGAGT
The DNA here is from genome assembly GCA_963978125.1 of uncultured bacterium. Classification (GTDB taxonomy): domain Bacteria; phylum Actinomycetota; class Acidimicrobiia; order Acidimicrobiales; family RAAP-2; genus RAAP-2. Next base: position 3,305 of record CAXBRI010000076.1, read on the forward strand.
TCACCGGCCGCACGTTGGACGGCCGTCGCTGGTCCGACGGTCTGCACCAGGCCGTCGAGGCGAAGGAGCGGGTCCGTATCCAGGAGGAGAACCACACCTGGGCCACGGTCACCCTCCAGAACTACTTCCGCCTCTACGAAAAGCTGGCCGGTATGACCGGTACGGCCGAGACCGAGGCGGCCGAGTTCGGCAACACTTACGGGCTCTCCGTCGTGCCGATCCCGACCCACCGCACCCCGCTGCGCCAGGACGAGCCCGACCTCATCTTCAAGACCGAGGCCGCCAAGTTCGCCGCCATCGTCGAGGACGTCTCTGAGCGCTTCGAGAAGGGCCAGCCGGTCCTGCTCGGTACCGCCTCGGTGGAGAAGTCGGAACTGTTGTCGCGGGCCCTAGCCAAGGCCGGCATCACTCACGAAGTGCTGAACGCCAAGCAACACTTCCGCGAAGCCGAAATCGTGGCCCAGGCCGGCCGCAAGCACGGCGTCACCGTCGCGACCAACATGGCCGGTCGTGGTGTCGACATCATCCTGGGTGGCAACCCCGAGGGCCTGGCCCGACGCGAGGTCGCCGGCCGGGGGCTCACCCCGGGCACCGAGGAGTTCGAGGCCGCCTACGAAGCGGCGCTCGTCCAGCTGCGTCCGGTCTGTGCGGCCGAAGGCGACGAGGTGCGCGCGCTCGGCGGCCTCTACGTGCTCGGCACCGAACGCCACGAATCGCGCCGTATCGACAACCAGCTGCGCGGCCGCTCGGGACGTCAAGGTGACCCCGGCGAGAGCCGCTTCTACTTGTCGCTCGAAGACGAACTGCTACGCCTCTTCGCCACGGGAGCGGTGAGTTGGGTCATGGACCGCACCATGCCCGAGGACGAGGCCATTGAGGCCAAGATGGTCTCGCGCGCCATCGAGCGGGCCCAGAACACCGTCGAGGGACGTAACGCCGAAATCCGTAAGGACGTCCTCAAGTACGACGAGGTGATGAACGAGCAGCGCAACGTCATCTACAAGCGACGCGCCCAGATCATCGACGGCGAGGACATCCACGACGAGACCCTCGCCCTGATCCAAGAAGTCATCGAGGCGGCCGTGCTCGCTCAACTCGACTCCGAGTACTCCGAGGAGTGGGACCTCGGGCGTCTGCTCAACGAGATGCTGATTTACTTCCCGGCGCGCACCACGGTCGAAGAGTTGTCGGGCTATGAAGACTCCGCTGACGTGGCCGCCGTTCTCGTCGACGAGGCCGTCGCCCTGTATGAGGCCCGCGCCGCCGCGTTCCCGGGCGGAATCGAGACCGCCAAGGAGATCGAGCGCGACGTCATGCTCCAGGTGATTGACCAGCGTTGGCGTGAGCACCTCTCCGACATGGACTACCTGCGCGACGGTATCCACCTGCGCCAGGTGGCCCAGCAGGATCCGCTCACCGCGTGGCAGAAGGAAGGTTTTGCGATGTTCGAGCACATGCTCAACAACATCAATGCCGACTTCGTGCGCGTGATTAGCCACGTCGAGGCCGTGCCGGCCGAGATGGAAGAGGACCCCGGACTCGCGCGGGCCGTGACTAACGCCGCCCAGGTCGCCCCGGGCGACGTGGCGCTACCGGCGCACGAGCGCCCCACCGCCAAGCCCGCGGCCAAGGGGCCCAACGACAAGATCGGGCGCAACGAACCGTGCTGGTGCGGATCGGGGCGCAAGTTCAAGCAGTGCCATGGCCGACCCTAAGGCGGAGAACACCCTGCGCGAGGCCGTCGCCAGCCTCGACGAACTCGACCAGCGCTGGAAGGCCGCGCACGAGTACCTGCGCATTCACGAGTTGCGTTTGCGACACACCGACCTGAGCGCCCAGGCCGCCGACCCGAACCTCTGGGACGACCAGGACCGTGCCCGCACTGTCACCACCGAACTGGGTCGCCTCACCAACGACCTCGAATCCTTTGACTCGCTGGGTGGTTCCTTGGAAGACGCCCGCGTGTTGGTCGAATTTTCGCGTGACAGTCTCGACTCGGGGGAGGCCGACTGGTCGTTGCTCGAAGAGTTGCGCGCCACCGTCGAATCTCTCGAGTCGCGACTGGCCAGCCTCGAAACGCAAAGTCTCCTGAGTGGCCCTTACGACGAAAACGACGCCATCGTCGAACTGCACGCCGGCGCCGGCGGCACCGACGCCCAGGACTGGACCGAGATGCTGCTGCGCATGTTCATGCGCTGGGCCGATCGGCGCGGGTACCAGGTCGAGGTCGACGAAGCGACCGAGGGCACCGAAGCCGGCCTCTTGTCGGCGACGTTCATCGTGAAGGGCCGCTTCGCCTACGGCTGGCTCTCGGCTGAGCGCGGCGTGCACCGCCTCGTGCGTATCTCGCCCTTCGACTCCCAGGCCCGTCGACAGACGAGCTTCGCCTCCCTCGAAGTGACGCCGCTGTTGGCCGACGACGCCGCCGAGGTCGACATCGACGAAAAGGATCTCCGCGTCGACACGTACCGTTCCTCGGGGGCCGGTGGTCAGCACGTCAACAAGACCGACTCAGCTATTCGCATCACCCACCTACCCACGGGCATCGTGGTGAGCTGCCAGAACGAACGCAGCCAGCACCAAAACCGGGCGCGAGCGATGCAGATTCTCGAGGCTGAGGTGAATCTTCGTGAAGAGACACGCGTTGCGGAGCAGGCTCGACCTGCGATGGAAAAGAAGGACTACAGCAAACGAGCTGACAAGCTGGCTTTGACGCAGGATGGACTCTCTGAACGAGTCGCAAAACTCACCGATCGAATTCGTGACTTGCCGGATGGCGAGCAGGAGTTCGAGAAGGAAATCAAGTTGCTGACAGATCGGAAGAGCACACGTCTGAACTCCAGTCACGTGGCCTTATCTCGTATGCC
>CAXBRI010000077.1:0-6133 GCA_963978125.1 uncultured bacterium
GTCGCGCGAGTTGCTCGCAGCGCCTGCCTTCGATCGCTGGCGCGGCGCAGAGGTTTTTCCGGGTGAAGCCGTCCGCAGCGACACCGAGATCGTCACGTCGATCCGCGCTAAGGCGGAAACCGTTTATCACCCCGTAGGTACTTGTCGCATGGGTGCGGACGAGGCGTCGGTGGTCGATCCGCAGCTACGAGTGCGGGGTGTCGCAGGCCTGCGAGTCGTCGATGCCTCGGTCATGCCGAAAATCGTCGGTGGCAATACCAACGCACCGACCATCATGATCGCCGAAAAAGCCGCCGACTTATTAACTCGATAGACGGCGTCGATCGCACGAATAGGAATAAACGATTTTCCGTCGCCGTGGCGGTTGCGCATGCTGTCGTGCATGGGCGCACCAATGCGCTCGTCAACAGGAGACAAACTTGCCGGGTCCGTTCGTGATCCGTGCATAGGGAGACAACATGCGCAAACCAATCTCGTCGATGATCGTCGGCGTGGCCGTCGCTATCGCAGCGACCGTCTCGTCCGGTGTGGTCTCGGCCCAAAATTTGGGCGGAGCATCCAATAACAAATGGTGGCCGGAGATGCTCGATCTGCGACCACTGCGTCAGCAATCGATCGCATCGGATCCGATGGGTCCGGACTTCAACTACGTCGAGCGCTTCAACAAGCTCGATCTCAATGCGGTCAAAAAAGACATCGAAAAAGTGATGAAGACGCCGCAGCCCTGGTGGCCGGCGGACTACGGTCACTACGGACCGTTCTTCATCCGAATGGCCTGGCACAGCGCGGGTACGTATCGCGTGCACGACGGCCGCGGCGGTTCCGCGGGCGGTCAATTGCGCTTCGAGCCGCTCAATAGTTGGCCCGACAACACCAACCTCGATAAGGCACGTCGGTTGTTATGGCCGATCAAGCAAAAATACGGCAGCGATATTTCTTGGGCCGACTTGATGGTGCTCACCGGAAACGTCGCACTCGAGTCGATGGGCTTTAAGACCTTCGGCTTCGCCGGTGGCCGCCCCGACATCTGGGAACCCGAGGCCGACATCGACTGGGGCCCTGAAAGCCAGTGGCTGGCCAGCAGCAAGGAGGCCCACAGCCGCTACAGCGGCGAACGTGAGCTCGCCAACCCGCTGGCCGCCGTGTCGTCGGCGGTCTTGATGCTCGAGCACCTCGGCGAAGAGGCCGCCGCCACCCGCATCCGCTCGGCGGTGGCAAACTTTGACGGAGATCCGGCCACCCTCGGTTGCGCCGGTGTGACGAACACTTTGATTGAGAGGTTGTAGATGCCCATCACCCCCACCAAGAAGATCTGGATGGACGGCCAGCTGGTCGACTGGGACTCGGCGACGACTCACGTTCTCTCGCACACCCTCCACTACGGCACCGGTGCCTTCGAAGGCATCCGCGCCTACAAGACGCCCAATGGCGTGGCCGTATTCCGCCTGAAGGAGCACATCGACCGTCTGCTGCGCAGCTGCAAGATCTTGATGATGGACGTGCCCTTCACGCGCGACCAGTTGGTCGAAGCTGTGAAGGAAGTGGTGCGGGTCAACGAACTCCACGATGGTTGCTACATCCGCCCGCTGGTGTATCTTGGCTACGGCGAAATGGGCATCTACCCCCTGAACTCGCCGGTCAACGTGTCGATTGCGGCTTGGCCCTGGGGCGCCTACCTCGGCGACCATGGCCTCGAGGCCGGGGTGCGCATGAAGATCTCCTCGTGGGTGCGTCATCACCCCAACGCCATGCCTACCGCCTCGAAGACGGTCGGCGGCTACGTGAACTCCAGCCTGGCCAAGGTCGAGGCGATGAAGGCCGGTTACGACGAGGCCATCATGCTCGGCTGGGACGGACGCATCTCCGAGTGCACGGGTGAGAACATCTTCATCGTGCGCGACGGCGTCCTTGTGACCCCGCCGCCCTCGGAGGCCGGTGCGCTGACGGGCATCACCCAGCACTCGGTCGTCACCATCGCGCGCGACCTCGGGTACGAAGTCCGCTTCGAGGCGATGCGTCGTGACGACCTCTACTTGGCCGACGAGGCATTCCTCACCGGTACCGCCGCCGAAGTCGTGCCGATCGCCTCGGTCGACGACCGAGCGGTGGGCAACGGCACGCCCGGACCCATCTCGAAGGAGATTCAGAAGACCTACTTCCAGGTCGTGCGCGGCGAGCGCCCCCGCTACGAGGACTGGCTCGACCGCGTCTAGGCCACGTGGGCGGTAACCTCGCTCCGTGACACAACCCTCCTTCGCTCCCGTTCCGGCCGAGGGCCGGGTCCGTCCCACCGTTCCCACCACGCCGTCGGTGCGTGGACAGCGCCCCAAGCCGGGTCTTCGTCGCACCCCCGAGGCGCCGACGGGCGTGGGCCTGGGCACCCAGGCTCCCGGTGAAGGCTTCGCCCTCACTTTGGCCGAGCGCGAGATACACGAGTTGGGCTGTGAGAACGAGCACGACACCCACGACGTGGCCACCGCCGTCGGCCTTCTCGCCGCCAAGCGCGCCAGCTTGGCCGGCCGTGGCCCGACCCGGCTCGACGTGCAGGCCGTTCTCGCAGTTCTGGGACTCGGTGCGGGACCGCTCTCGACGAGCGCTTGCGCGAAGTTCCGCGGTCTTTCGCACGACTACTTCGCTCAGCGCCGCTTTGTCGACTCCGTCGCCGACGCCGACCTGCTTCCCACCTTCTAACGAGGAGCGAGTCCATGTCGTTTCTTCTGACCGAGGAGCAGCGCGCCTTCCGCGACATGCTGCGCGAGTTCGTCGACAAGCGCATCGCACCGAACGCCGCCGAGTACGACCGCACGCAGGAGTTCCCCCAGAAAAGTTTCGAGGCGTGTCTCGAGCTTGAACTTCCGGCCGTTCAACTCCCCGAGGCCCACGGTGGTGCCGGAGCCGACATGGTCACCCAGGCCATCCTGGCCGAGGAGTTGGCGCGTGGTTGCGCGTCAACGGCCGTGACAATACTGATTTCGAAGTTGGGCATGCTGCCGGTCATCAACTTCGGCTCCGAGGAACTCAAGCACGAGTATTTGCCGAAGGTGGCCCGTGGAGAGATTCAGTCGTCGTACTGCCTGAGTGAGGCCGACGCCGGATCCGACGTGGCCTCGATGCGCACCCACGCTGTGCGCGACGGCGATGACTGGATCTTGAACGGCTCCAAGTACTGGATCACCAACGCCGGAGTGTCGGACACCTACACGGTGTTCGCCGCGACCGAGCCGGGAGGGGGCGCCAAGGGCATTTCGTGCTTCCTCGTGGAAAAGTCGTGGCCGGGCGTGTCATTTCCCAAGCTCGAGGACAAAATGGGTCTTCGCGCATCGCCGACGGGTGAGGTTGTCTTCACCGATGTCCGAGTTCCTGGTTCCCACCTGATTGGAAAAACGGGGGAGGGTTTCCGTATCGCGATGCACACCCTGGATCGATCGCGTCCGACCATCGGAGCCCAGGCCGTGGGTATCGCCCAGGCGGCTATCGACTACTCCAGCCAGTACATGAAGGGTCGCGTTGCCTTTGGTAAGCCCATCAGCGAACTACAGGGGCTTCGGTTCATGCTTGCCGACATGGGAATGCAAAACGAGGTGGCGCGCACCATGGTGTACCGCGCCTGTGCGGCTATTGACGCGGTAAACGAGGTGGCGCGCACCATGGTGTACCGCGCCTGTGCGGCTATTGACGCGGGAGACCCCGAGGGCAATCTGACCTACCTCGGGGCGGTGGCCAAGGCGTTCGCCTCTGACGTTGCGATGAAGGTCACTACTGACGGGGTTCAACTTCTGGGCGGATACGGCTTCACCAAGGACTTCCCGGTGGAGCGCTTCATGCGTGACGCCAAAATCACTCAAATCTACGAGGGCACCAACCAGGTGCAGCGTGTGGTAATCAGCAAACACTTGCTGACCTAAAAGCCTTTTGAAAGAATTGAATCACTTTGCTTAACGATTGCGTTTCTGTGGATGGAGCCAATCCGTGGTACCCGGAATATCTCCAGTTGGATTTCTGAGTGTTCCGGTTATCGCTCGAGACCAAAATCGGGCTCACGACTTTGACCATACGACTGGGCGATGCGTTGCCAGTCCTTTACTTCTTCCCTCAATGCGTCCAAGTCGGAGCCGGTCCTTGAAAATTCGTCCACTCCGAGGGAGTTGATGCGCCTCGACATCTTCGCAAAAACTTCTACCCGAAATCCCGTATCCTTTTTCGCTGCCAGTGCGAAGAGCTCTTCCAGTGACGAGTAGCGAGTGAGAGCAGCCAAATCTTCGAAGTCACGTGCTTCGGCACGTCCAAAAATCGCCAAGACTTTGTCGACGGCAGGTTCTTTTGTTGTCAGGATTGGCGATCCCGTCTCGCGAGTGCCCGGGAAAAGTCTGGCGTCAACTCCGAAATCGACTTCAATAACCTGATTTGAGCGCGACACTTCAATCCGTACGAATCGTTCGCTGTTTTGGATTGGCCTTACGTTAAAGCCCAGTTCCCGGAGACGAGTTTCAACCCTCGGAACAAATTCTTGAATTTCTGAGGCCCGAGTTGTGAAGAAGTCGAGATCTCTCGTAGACCGGCTAACAAGTCCGTGGACGATCAATGCGCCGCCACCCGCAAGTGCAAAATCCGAGTTTCGTGTAGAGATGGTTACCGATTCGAGAACCGCTCTTTGAATTTCCGAAAGCATCTCTACAGGTCTGCGGGATGAAGTGTGAACCAGTTTTCCCAGGCGGACTTTACATATTCAGGAAGGAAGAGCATGCCCCACAACTGTCGCAAGGTTGTGAAAGAAATGAAAGTCTTGATGTCGCTGGTAGTCCCCTGTGTCAAAACGATTTCGTACAGGCGGATTAACTGGCTACGGTCAACTGGATTAAGAGTTCGAGGTTGCCCACTCCACCACAAGTGGTTTGGAAGGACAACGGTCTCTTGGAGTTCAGCCTGGTATTCAGGTCCGAAATCTTCTGGTATCGAAACAGGTCGCGACCCCGGCCCCATCTCGGAAGATCGCGAGTTTTCCACAACACAATTCTACTGCTGACTGTGACGTGACCCCGTCTGTAGATGTGGGCAGGCCGGCTTCACTCGGCAACCAGATTCAGAATGAAATATTCGGTATCGATGTGGGGTTTCAGTTCACAAGAACGGAAATTGCCAACTGGCACTGCTCGGAGGGGGAGCGTTTCAATCGTGTTGGGAGAAGGCGATATCACTGACCGCGAAATTTCGGTTCTCGCTTTTCAAGAAAGGCACGAACGGCCTCGCGATGGTCCTCGCTCGACATCGTCTCAACCATCGCAAGAGATTCGTGACGCAGGGCATCTTCAAGAGTTGATTGGAACGCGCGATTCACATTTGCCTTGATATGGCGTAACGCAAGCGGTGAGCGGAGGGCCAGATCGGAACACCATGCCAGTGCGGCCGCTTCGAAGCTGTCATCAGAGAAGACCTCGTCCACGATTCCAATTTCGAAAGCTTGGCGAGCCGATAGCCGAGGGGAAAGAAACATCAGCCTCTTGGCCGTGGACTCGCCCACTAGGCGCGGTAGAAAGAAGGAAGTTCCAAAGTCTCCGCTTGCACCAATTCGGGCGAATGCGGTTGTGAAAATGGCCCGTTCGGCGGCCAGCCGAATGTCGCCGGCGAGAGATATTGAAAACCCGGCCCCCGCGACAGCTCCGGGAATCGCCACCACGACTGGTTGGGGCAGCTCGCGCAGACCTTTCGCTACGAACCGCTGGTGATCGTCGAGGAACTGGGCGCGTACCGCGGCCTCAGATCGGTCGGGGTCGCTATTGCGTTCGTTCATGGCTTTGACATCGCCGCCGGCACAGAAAGCCCCACCCTCCCCGGTGAGCATCAGGACACGAATATCCTCGCGCTCGGCGATGGCCGGCAGCACGCGGGCGAAGCCGTCGTACATGGGGTCGGACAGCGCGTTGCGACGCTCGGGGCGGTTGAATGACAGGATGGCCACGTGACCTTCCACGCGCACCAGCAGGTCGTTTGTTCCAGTTTCGAGTTCGGCCACAATGCCTCCGACGCGAATGCTACCGAGAGAAGGCCAATCCCTTCGGACCCGAACGCTCTTTAGTACGGTGAAGTCATGGCAAAACTCTTGGGTCGATGGGCTTCATTGGCGGTGGCGGTGTGG